>JASEHB010000567.1 GCA_030018745.1 Desulfatibacillaceae bacterium
AGCGCTTATAAGGGCATCCTTTTCCATGCTGCTTTCAGGCGTATTTTGTGGGGGTGCTGCAACCGGCAACTCTCCCGCATTCAAAGGCGCTTGGCTTGAATCACCTGAAAGGCCCTGCATATGCTCAACAATCTGGCCAAGGGTTTTTAATTCAGCCAAGTCTTCCAGGTTGGGTTCAGGCAAATGGGGGTGCGCCTCCATGAGCGCGCCCAAAATCTCCACCCTTTTAATGGAGTCAATGCCCAAATCCGCTTCCATGTCCATGGAAAGATCCAGCATGGCAGCAGGGTAGCCTGTCTTTTCGCTCACCACCTCAAGCAGCGCATTTACAAGGGCATCTGTTCCCATTCCGGTTCTGGCTTCAGCAGGAGGGGCTTCCTGAAAAATGGCTCCGTTCTGCCCGGCTTCATCAACAGGCGGCTCAACAGTAAGAGGTTTTTCAAAGACTGCTTCCGGCAAAGGCGCAGTGCACATTTCCGCCGCAGGGACTTGAGGTTTTATATGGTCTTGCCGCAAATGCTCCGCAACCGGTTGAGGCTGTTCTTCAAAGACAGCCGTTTTAAATGAATCCAGGCTGTTGATTTGACCAAAATTCACGGCCAGGCCTTCCGGTACTGCCTGCCCATCCATCAACCCTCCATGCCGCAAAAGGTTTAAAACCTGGCGCGTGGCGTAAGATTGCTGCTCCATGCAGCGGTCATGCACCATGAGGGTTTTTTGCTGATGATCGCAAAAAAGGCTCATGCTTTTTGTCATGGCCTCACAAACCTGCGGGCCGAAGCTTGCGGCAAGCTCCATCTGCTTTTGGGCAAGGGAAGCAAAAGCCTGCGTGTAATCGCGGTTCTGGGATAAAAAGGCCTCGTGGGCATTCAGGCTTTTTTGAGCCAGCGAGCAGAAATGCTCAAGGCTGCGCTCCACAAAAAGCCCGGAGGTTTGGGCCTGGGTATTGATGGGGGCAGGCGTTGGGGACTCAAAATTGCTGTGCATGGGCTGCTCCTTGCAAAACTGGGGTGGGGATACTGCAACCTGTTCAACCGGTTCTGCGGCTTTTGGCTTTGGTACAAGGCTCAAAGGCGGTATTTGGGACTCTTTGTGCTGAGATTCTTTTGCCTTGTCAGGGTTTTTGATTTCAGACGGCCTTTGTTTTCCTTCTCCGACAGGCTCTGCCTTGGGCAAAGCCTTGAGCAAAGTCGGGCTAAAGCCGTCATTTAAAGAATCCGCATAGGCCTTGCGGGTTTTTTCGCTCACAAAATTGGCGCCGGTCAGCTTTACGGTGAGAGGGCTTTTTTTAACCCGAATGATGTTGTCCTGTGCGGCAAAGCTATCGCACGGGCTGTTCAACAGACCTGCTGCCCTCAACTGGAGAGCCGCCTGTCGAACCGCCAGGGCGGAATCCGTGCCAGGCCCGGCATTGGTGGCAATGGCAAGATGTGGCCTGTCGCCCAATATGCGGCCCACAAGCTTTGTGAGAACGCTCTTTGGGCCAAACTCCACAAAGACCCGGACACCTTGTTCATACATGGCCAGAACCTGTTGCTCGAAAAGAACTGGCCGGGCAAGCTGGCCGGCAAGAAGTTCCCTGCACTCATCGGGCTTTTGGGGATAAGGACCGCCTGTTGAATTAGCGTAAACGGGTTTTGCAGGCGGCAAAAAGGCAGCCTCTTTGAGCTTTTGGGCAAAGGGCTTTTGTGCAAATGCCACAAGCGGTGTGTGAAAAGCTGCTGCAACAGGCAGGCGGACCACAGTAAGACCAAGGGCCGAAAGGCTTTTGCAGGCTGATTCCAGGCTGTTTTGCCCGCCTGCGATGACAACCTGATCCGGGGCGTTTTTATTGGCTATAACAATATCCTCAAATTGGGAGAGGGTTTTCTCCAGATTGTCGAACCTTCCCATAACAGCAGCCATGCCGCCGGGGTCTTTTCCCGTTTCCGGGGCCGTATCCATGGCCCTGCCCCGCGCCACTGCAAGTTCTGCAAAACCGGCATTCGAGAATACCCCGGCAGCCCAAAGGGCTGTAAGCTCGCCAAAACTGTGGCCTGCAAAAAAATCCGGGCAAAAGCCTGCATCTGCAAAAATGCGGTAAAGCCCCATGCTCACCGCGCCAATGGCAGGCTGGGCAAAGC
>JASEHB010000568.1:0-1436 GCA_030018745.1 Desulfatibacillaceae bacterium
CTCAAGCACAGCGATCTCATCAAGGAGTACTTTGCTTCACCTTCCTTTGCCGCCAAAAACATTCTTATTCTTTCGGATACGCCTTTTGCAGAAGCCCTTATCAAACCCAAGCCCCTTCTTCTCACAGCTTATGATTTGCGCTACAAGGAAAAAATCCGCGAGCTTTCCGCCAAAAAGGGCCGTTTGATAATAGCCCTTGAAAAAAAGCCAGGCCCCCAGGGCACAGCTTTATCTCTTGGAAGCATCATTGAAGCGGCATTGATGGAAAACCCCCTTGAACTTGCTGATATGGAAACGCTTCTTTTTTCCGATCTTCCAGGCGCCGGAAAAATTTCGCAACCCCCAAATCTGGTTTCGGGCAGGCTGGAAACACCTTTGGATCAGGGCGGACACTTTGTTTTCGCCCAGATTAACAGCATTCCCACTCCTGTTGTGGAAGTTGTCAAGGTCAGCCCCCCTGCCCCCCTGCCCGGCCAGGAAATTGTAATAGAAGCAAGAACGGACATAAATGCCAGGACTGCTGAAATTTTTATCGGCAACAAGCCGCTTTTCATGGAAGGCAAAGACAAAATATGGACACTTTCGACCATTGCCCCGGATTCCGGGCCTGCAAGTTACAGCATAACAGCCTATAATGCCTATGCCCGGCCCGGCGCAGTCCATATCGGAGAGATTGCCCTTGGCAAGGCCTCTGCCCCCCTTGTTGAAATTGCATCTGCCCTGTTCAGCCCTGAAAAAAGCTCGCCCGGACAGGCGGCGACCCTTGAAGTGACCACAAGCTCACAGGCAAAATCCGTTTCCTTGACCATATTTGACCAGACCATGACCATGCAGGGAGAAGGGTCTCATTTCAGCAAACAGGTTTCGCCCCAACAGGCAGGAGAGTATGCATTCAGTGTAGCTGCCATCAATGGGGACGGAAAGCCCGGCCCGCCTTTAACCGGCATTTTGGTTGTGGAATCGCCCATTGTGAGGATAACCGAGGTTGGCGTAAGTCCTCAAAGCGGAGACAGCGGAAAAACATTTGTTGTTACCGCCCGAACGGACCGACCCGCACGGGCCGTGGATCTGCTGGTGGGCAGCAGCCGTTACTCCATGCAGGGGGAAGGCACAACCTGGCGCATTGAGCGCCCGTTTTCCGGCCAGGGTTCCCTTGTGCTCAAGGTGGTGGCTGCAAATGAGCAGGGCCGGGTCGGTCCGCCCGGACAGACAACCCTTTCCTTGAGGGCGCCGTCTTTAAAGCCGGATGTTGCCTCGGTGGCTGTTAGCCCCCGCACCGTGCAGACCCGTGAGCCTTTTACCATAACCGCCACCCTTGCCGCCCCGGCCCGCGAGGCATCCATAACCATTTCAGGACAAACCCTGCCCATGCAGGGCGGGTCTGCAAGCTTTATGCACACAGGCCAGACCGATGAAGAGGGCCGCCTGGATTACAC
>JASEHB010000568.1:1446-2120 GCA_030018745.1 Desulfatibacillaceae bacterium
ACACCATTGTCGCCATCAGCGAAAAGGGCGAGGCAGGCTCGCCGTATTCAGGAGCGATAACCGTAATCCGCCGCCCAATTCAAAGGGTTTCTTTGGACAGGGTTTCCGCAGTGCCCGACCCGGTAAGCATCAACCAGGCCGTTCAATTTGTGGCTTACACCGGTGCCAGGGCGCAATCCGTCATAATTGATTTTGACGGAGAGCAGTTTCCCATGAATACGGACACCGGCCTTTTGTGGACCCTAAACAAAGCCTTTTCAGCATTTGGGCCCAAGCCATATAACGCATGGGCCTTGTCCGAGGATGGTGTGAAAAGCAACGAAATTGCCGGTGCCGTGATGGTTCGCGCCCCCATTGTCGAGGTGGTGCGGTCTTATCTGGAGCCACGCGCCGGAATCCGGCCCGGAGAGGATGTCATAATCACAGCCATTACTGACAGACCTGCTGCCGGAGCAGAAGTCCGCATGGGGGATCAGGTATTCGCCATGGAGGGGGAAGACCGGAACTGGACATTTAAAACCCTTGCACCCCAAGACATTGGCGCAGATTTTCGTATAGAAATCCGAGCCAGAAATGAAGAGGGCCGCTTTGGGCCTCCCATAATCTGGACCATTACCTATTAGGCATAAAAATAGTGGTTGGGTTATAAAGCGCCAAAACCAAACAGGCTCAAG
>JASEHB010000032.1 GCA_030018745.1 Desulfatibacillaceae bacterium
TTGGAAATTTCGTTTTTTGCCTTGATGTGCTTTTCCACAGTGTTGACAGCGTGCAGGGCCGTTGCATGGTAACGGTTGAAGCTGCGGCCTATGGCCTGGAAGGACTGATCCGTGTAGCGCCTGCCAAGATACATGGCCACCTGTCTGGGCAGGACAATGGCCTGCTTGCGGCTCTTGGAGAGCAAATCGGTTTCAGTAACCCGATAGAACTTGCATATAAGCTGCTTTATGGATCCGATTGTGAGCTGTTTGCCTGCCACCTGAAGGTTTTTGAGCACCTCCATAGCCAGGGCCTCATCAATGGGGGTTCCCAGAAGCCGTGAGCGGGCCAGCACTCCATTTAAGCCGGATTCAAGCTCCCGCACATTGCTCACAAGCTCGGAAGCCAACATTTCCAGAACTTCCTGGGGAACCTGGTTACCGTTGGCTTTTTTCTTGAGTATGCGCACTCTTGTTTTAAAATCAGGAGTTTCCATTGTGGCCACAAGGCCCTGGGCAAGGCGGGAGCGTACGGTGTCGTGGAGCTTGGGAATCTCGCAGGGACGGTGATCGCTTGTAAAAACCAGGCGCTTGCCCGACTCCAAAAGTGAGTCCAGAACATAGGAAAGCTCCTTCTGGGTGCGCTCCTTGCCGGAAAGAAACTGCACATCCTCTAAAATGAGCACATCGCAGCAGGCCCGGTATTTATCCTTGAAGCGGTTTAGGGTGTTGCCCTGGAGGGATTCCACCATTTCGCTGGTGAAGTCCTCGGCAGTGACATAAAGCACCCTGAAGGACGGATCCCTGTGAAGTATATGGTGGCCCACGGCCTGGGAAAGATGGCTTTTGCCAAGGCCTGTCTTGGAAAGCACAAAAAGGGGCAGCCATGTATCGCTTTTGCGGCTGGCAAGGGAAAGGGCTGCTGAATAGGCCAGGTCATTGCAGGAACCCACCACAAAGCGGTCAAAGGTGAAGTCCCGGCGAAGGAGCCGGCCCACCGGCCTTGGCCCGCCAAGGCCGGGCAGGTGCAACTGCTTTGGCGCCCGGCTGTTAGAGGCATGGGAAGGCTCATGCTGGCTATCCAGCTTGGTCGGCTCCGGGTTTCCGGAGCGTTGCAGCACTTCAAGCGCAAGTGTGACAGGCTTGCGGAATGCCTGCTGAAGAGCCTTTTCCAGCAAGTCCCTGTGATGCTCCAAAAGCCATTTTCGTGAAAAATCGTTGGGGCATTGAAGCACCAACGAATCATCACGCAGGCAAAGGGGTTTTAATGGTTCAATCCACATCAGGTAACCAGAATCGGGAATTTGACTGCGAAGCATTTCTTTGGCTGTTGACCAAGCCGAGCAAACAGAATCTAAAAGCATAGAACGCCCCATGCCGAAAAGTAAAAAATTTTAACAAAGAATCAGAACACCGAAAATAAAAATGGGGAACAGCAAAACTTAAGATTTTAAGAAAAAACCTGGGGGGTACGCGCAAGGCGTATGGGACAAATGGTCTGCCATCCCCCCCTCAAGACAGACAATCCTGCTTGTGACACAGGCCGGGTTGTGTTAGTTCCAGACCTGCTATGAGCAAACGAAATAGAACTCCTGAACCGGATTTAACCCGGTGAATGCGGAAAATTTGGATGTTTGCGCTGTTTCTTCCAGAATGTGGCTGGAATGTCCTTGTTGTTGAGGGCCATATTAGGCAAACCCAGGCTTGGGGGTCAACAGCGATGTGGGCCACTTGTCCAAGGCCCCCAAACAATATTGAAACATAACTTTCATATAATTTAAATAATTGTTATAATTTGATATTTAAATTCAAAGCCTCTTAAATATGTCAAAACACACTTTATTTTTCAACAAAGGGTTTTGCCAAGTGTTTTGGGGTACATCCATGATGGGCGGGAAGTTATTTACAAAAAATCGTTTCTTTGTTTTTCTTTGTTTTTCTGCAAAAATCTTTAATTTTTGAAAAAAAATTTAATTGGCAGCCCATGAAAACGGCAATCATTATTATTAAGAGACAAAAGAGCCTCTTGTATTGTGCCATTATGCAATTTTGCCCCTTGAGAAGAGGGAAAAAATTTTGTAACCAAATACATTGCTTTATTAAGCTTGGGATTATTTTCCGGCCCGGCCGGTTTTGAACACATGCCCGGCCTTGCCTGAAGGGCCTTTCCACCTGGCATTGTTGCCAGGAACCCTTTTCAAAGAAAACGAGCCATGTCTGAGCCAAAAAGCAATCTTTTAAGCGATGCAAGGCCAATCATAGCCATCACCATGGGTGATCCGGTGGGTGTAGGCCCGGAAATTGTTTGCCAGGCCCTTTGGGATTCCTCTATTTACCGGGAATGCCGCCCGCTGGTTATTGGGGATGCAGGGGTTTTGAAAAGCGCAGCCGCAGTTGTGGGCAGGGACTTTCAATTTAAAGAAATTTCAAGCCCAGGAAAGGGCCTTTACCGCCCAGGCACAATGGACATTGTTCCTGTGAGCCGACTGGACGCTGCCGCCCTCGTTCCGGGTGCGCCTACAAAAAAAACGGGCAGGGCAATGGTGGAATACATCTTTAAGTCCATTGACTGGGCCATGTCGGGCGAGGTTGATGCCGTCACCACCGGGCCTATCCACAAGGGGGCCATGAATGCGGCGGGTTTTGACTACCAGGGTCACACGGAGATTTTTGCAGAAAGGACCAACACAAAAAAATTCGTCATGATGCTTGCCGGAGAGCGCCTTAAAGTAACCCTTGTGACCATTCACATGGCCATTGAAAAGGTTCCGGCAGCTCTCACCAAGGAAAAGGTGCTAACCACCATAGAGATCACCCATGATGCCTTAACAGCCCGCTTTGGCATAAGCCGGCCACGCATATTTGTGGCGGGCTTAAACCCCCATGCAGGGGAGGACGGCCTTTTTGGGGATGAGGAAAGCACAATCATAGCCCCTGCCATAAAGGATGCAAAGGGGGCAGGAATCAATGTCACAGGCCCCCACCCGGCAGACACCCTTTTTTATCATGCAGTAAAGGGCGGCTGCGATGCTGTTGTGTGCATGTACCACGACCAGGGGCTTATTCCCTTCAAGCTGCTTCATTTTCAGGACGGGGTGAACACCACCCTGGGGCTGCCTGTCATCCGCACATCTGTTGATCATGGCACAGCCTATGACATTGCCTGGACAGGCAAGGCGGATTGTTTAAGCCTTGTGGCCGCCATCCGCATGGCAGCCCAACAGGCTGCCAACAGGGGATGAATCAAGACCAGGCGGCTCAATGCACACCAAGTTTGGGGGCCGCCCCAGGATTAAAGGCCGGGAGCAGCCTCTTTTTTTATGGAAGGCCCACCCTGCGGAACATGAAGTAAGCCGCCCCGGCAAGGCAAAGGCTTGCCCAAAGGTAGTCCCAAAGTTGTTCAGGGGTAAGCTTTTCGCGCATATAGAACACGCAAAAGCCAGCAAACACGGTCATGGTTATTATTTCCTGCATAACCTTGAGCTGGGGCAGGCTGTAAAATGAAAAACCTATCCGGTTTGCCGGTACCTGCAGGCAGTATTCAAAAAAAGCAACACCCCAGCTTATAATTATCACAACAAAAAGCGGCGAGGTTTTGAGATCCTTCAGGTGGCCGTACCAGGCATAAGTCATGAAAATGTTGGACCCGAAAAGAAGCACAATGGGCAGAATCCGCATTGCCGTATTCCTTTGCAAAAAAATCTGCCGGACAACCCAAAAGACCCCGCAGGGCAATTCCTGCAGGGCCTCAAAAAATAGCTATAAAAAACGCGGCGGTTTATACGCCTTTGAGCATTAATGGGCAAGCTGAAGTTCTGCAGTCAAGTTTGCATACTGCTCAATAATGAACCTGCCTTAAAAACAGGCCCTTTGCAGGGGCTGTGGGGCCGGCCTGGCCTCTGTCTTTGGATTCCAGAATTCTTTGGATGTCATCCGGGGCAAGGCGGTTGCGGCCCACCTCCACAAGGGTGCCCACAATGTTACGAACCATGTGGCGCAAAAAGCCGTTTGCCTCAATAAAAAAGGTGAGGTGTTGCCCATCAGTCTCCCATTTTGCCTGGGTTACGGTGCGTACGCTTGAGCTTCTTGGGCTGCCCTTTGCTTCGAATGCGCCAAAATCGTGGGTGCCGGTAAAATGGGCGGCTGCCTTTTCCATTGCGGTAATATCCAAAGGTTTTACAATGTGCCAGCAGTAAAAGCGGCCAACGGGCGAGCGCTGGCGATGGTTTAAAATGGAATAGGAATAGAGCTTGCTTTTTGCGCTTTTGCGGGCATGGAAGTCGCTGGCTGCCGACAAGCAGGAGCGGATTACAATGTCCTGGGGAAGCAGGCTGTTAAGGGCCTTTTCCAGCACTTCCGGGGCAAGGTTTGTGTCTGCATCAAAATGCGCGCACTGGCCTGTTGCGTGAACCCCGCTGTCCGTGCGGCCCGAGCCATGCAGAACTACCGGCTGCCTGACTATATGGGCAAGGGCGTCCTCTATGGCTTCCTGAATGGTGGGCGCTCCTGGCTGGCGCTGCCATCCGAAATAATTCGTGCCGTCATATTCAATGATTATACAAAATCTGGGCATGGCAGCAGGAATCGTCCGGCAGATTTAAGCGTGGCCGGGTGAATGGGAGAGCAGGGCAGGGTCAATGCCTAAACTGCGGGTGGCCTTGTCCCATTTCTTGTCATCATCCTCTTCAAAAAGAATTTCCTCATCTGCCGGGCAGTGAAGCCAGGAGTTTTCGAGTATCTCATCCTCCAACTGGCCCGGCGCCCAGCCAGCACAGCCCAAAATCAGCAAAAACCGGTCTGGCCCTTTGCCCTTGCAGATTGCCTCAAGGATGTCCAGAGAGTTGGTCATGCCCACTGTGTCGGAAACCATCAGGGTTGCATTCCAGTCAAACAGAGGGCCGTGCAGAATAAACACATGACCCGGATGCACAGGCCCGCCGATGTGGATGGGGGCCTCGCCAACAGCAGGCTTAAACTCCAGCCCAAGCTCCTTGAAAAGGGTTTTTGCCCGGCCTCCGGAAAGGGGCCTGTTGACCACAAGACCAAAGGCTCCATCATCGTTGTGAACGCACATATATGTAATGGTCTGCGAAAAATTGGGGTCGTCCAGGCTTGGCATGGCAATCAAAAAATGCCCTGTAAGAGGCCCTTTTTCCGGTTGCGGCTCGCTCATGCAATCTCCGTTTGTTAAAAAATCCATCGGCAAATTATTTTGACCCAAAAAACCGTAATGGCAAAAACAGTGCCCTGTCAAGAAAAGTCAAGCAAAGCGGCCTTGAACAAATTGAAGAAAAGTGACAGATGGCCAATTCAGGGCCAGCACTTTGGTTGGCAGGAAAGCCGCAGAGATTGAGTCTGCGGAGTAAGCTGACAACAGGTTTAAAAAAAATAAGCCGCAATCCTTATAAACAAGGAAGGCGGCTGGAAACAGTAAAATCTTTTTAAAGTACCTTTACCCCTTGTCAGCCAGAAAGCGCACACCCTGGAAAGGGCAGCGGCCAAAATCGTGCTTCACTTTGGAATCCTTTACGCTCAAGGCTCCACACTGGGCTGCGCCAACGCAGTCCACAATGTGGCGGGGGCCTTCATTCCCAAGCCCGTAAAAGGTGTAAACCCTCTTTAATCGGGTTTCCTTTTTGAGCACAGGACACTTGACATACTTGAATTCCACAAGGTCCATGGGTTTTATTTCGGGTCTTGCCATAGTCTTTTTTCCTTTCCTCAAACCTCTAACCTCTAAACAATAATAATCAGCATGTTTATCCGTATGTCAATGCTCCTGCCCTTCTTGCACTTTGCAGACAGGGCCGCATTTTTGGAGTAAAGCCTTCTGCTTGACGCTTTGAGCCAGATTTTCTATTTTAATATCCAGCTACCCAGGCAAGGCAGGATGAAACTTACCCAAGATTAAGGACACTATGATGAAAAAAATTGGAATGCTGATTGCTTTACTTGGTATGGCCGTTCTTGTTTGCGGCGGTTGTGCGGCTGTGGTTGTGGGAGCCGGGGCAGGGGCCTTTGCCTATGTTGCCGGCGAGGTTCAGCGGGACTACCCTGCGCCTTATGCAAAGACCGTGGCCCGTGCAGAGCAGGTTATTGCCCAGCTTGAAATTGTGATAACAGAAACTTCCCGCGGCGGTATGGAGACCCGTTTCGAGGGCCATAATCAGCAGGGCACACCTGTGAGAATCCGCGTTAGCACACTTGGCCCGGAAGTTACCAAGGTAGGTGTGCGGGTTGGCCATGTGGGCCTGTGGGATAGGGAGCGGGCCGAAGCCATCCACGGATATGTCGCCCAGCGCCTTTAGCCGGGATTAGGGCCCTGGTGTTTTTTTGGCCCACTTCCAAAAAAACGCATCCGGAAAAGGGCAATTTTGCGACATGGAGCCTGAACTTGTTGACAGGGCTGTTCTGAAAGTGCTCGCCCGCGTGCGCAAAGCCCTATTGCGCTCCGGCCTTCAAGGCCCTGACAAAGGCATCCTGTGCGCTGTTTCCGGCGGGGTGGATTCCGTTGCCCTGCTTCACGCCCTTTGCCTGTTGCGTAAAGACCCTGGCTTTTTTGTGGGGGCTGCCCATTTAAACCATTGCCTGCGTGGGGCAGAGGCAGACAAGGATGCTGACTTTGTTAAAAACCTTTGCAGCAGCCTGGATTTGAAACTGCACATTGAAAAGACAGATGTGTTAAGAATCGCCCGCAGCCGTGGACTTGGAGTGGAGGAGGCCGGGCGCAATATCCGTTACGCCTTTCTTGAAAGGGTGCGCTCTGCATACGGCTACACGGTTATCGCCCTGGGCCACCACGGGGATGACAATGCCCAGACAGTGCTTCTGAATTTGCTGCGGGGCGCTGGCCCCCAGGGGCTTTCGGGCATGGACGAGCAAAGTGGCAGCCTTTTTCGTCCCCTGCTGGGCCTTTACCGCAATGACATACTCGCCTTTGCCCAGGCTCTATCCCTGGAGTTTGTGGAGGATTCCTCCAACCAGGACATGGATTTTACCCGAAACCGGGTGCGGGATTTTCTGATTCCCCTTTTGGAAGAAAACTTCAATCCGTCCATAAAAAAAGGCTTAAACCGCCTTGCCTTCATTATGAGCCAGGAAAACAACTGGATGGAGCTTGAGGCAAAAAAGGCCTTTGAACAGTGCCTTATGGAGCAGGGACCGTCCTTTGCGTCCCTTTCCGCCCAAAGCCTTTCAAGCTTTCACCCCGCATTGGGCCGGAGGGTTTTGCGTGAGGCGGTGCGCCGGTTAAAGGGGGAGCTTTTACGCCTGGAATGGGGCCATGTGGATGATGCCCTCAAGCTGGCGCAGCCGTCAAAGCAGTCCGGCCAGGCCCATCTTCCCGGCGGTCTGGTGGCAACAAGGCGCGGCCAGAGGCTCTTTGTGGAGGCAAGAGAAAATCCGGCCTTTCGCAGTCATGTTCTGGTTAAGGAATCTGTGCAGCCTGTTAGTGTAACCCCAACACCGCCGGGCGCGGTCATCTTCTGTCCGGATGGCCCTGTTGTTGAGCTTGTTCCCCAAAAGGCCGGGGCAGACCCTCTGGCCTTTGCCATTGGCGCTCCATTTGCCGTGATGGATATGGATACGCTCTCCCTTCCCCTGGTTTTGCGGCCTGCTCAAAAGACCGACCGCATAAGACCGCTGGGCATGAAAGGCTCCAAAACGGTTTTTGGCTTCGTTGCAGACAGGCTAAAGGGAAAGATAAAACCCAAGACGGTTTGGATTATGGAATCGGGTGGTTGTGTGGCATGGGCTGTGGGTTTTGGCATTGACGGGCGATTTGGGGTCCGGGCCGATTCAGCCAACCTGCTTGTCTGCCGCCTTGTGAAATAAGTTTTGTGGCCTTGCCTTTTTTTGCTCCATTTTGCGCTCCTGCCGGGCGGGCTGTTTTTTAAATTTCAACTTTTTCTTGCCTTGCCCCCCCTTTAGTTTAATATAATAAAAAGATTGCACACAGGTGCAAGGCTCTGCCTTTTGTTATTCCAAGTGGAAGGGCAAGGGTTTAGCGCAAAAAAATGTCGGGATAATCCAGGGGTATTGTAAGCCCCTAAATTGAATTGGAGGTTTATAACTTGAATCCTTTTTTCAAAAATCTGACGCTGTGGCTGGTCATCTTCATGGTGATGGTCATGCTTTTTCAGCTTTTCAATAAAAATGCCGTGGCTGAAAGGGAGATAAGCTACTCTCAGTTTCTTGAACGGGCTCAAATAAACCGCGTCACCTCGGTTGTAATCGAAGGCCAGAAAATAATGGGCCTGGAAAGCGATGGCCAGAGGTTCCGCACATTTGCGCCCAATGATCCCAACCTTGTTGAAAAGCTCGTTGACATGGGCGTCCAGATAGAAGCCAAGCCGCCTTCCGAATCCCTTTGGTTTGCCGCGCTCATAAACTGGCTGCCCATGATTGTGCTCATCGGCGTCTGGATTTTTTTCATGCGCCAGATGCAGTCCGGCGGCGGCAAGGCCCTTTCCTTTGGAAAAAGCCGGGCAAGGCTCATGACAGAGCAGGCCGGCCGCGTGACCTTTGAGGATGTGGCAGGTGTGGATGAAGCAAAGGATGAGTTAAGCGAAGTAGTGGATTTTTTGAAGGACCCTAAAAAGTTCACCCGCCTTGGAGGCCGCATTCCCAAGGGCGTGCTGCTCATGGGGCCTCCTGGGTCTGGCAAGACCCTGCTTGCCCGTGCCATTGCAGGGGAGGCCGGGGTGCCTTTTTTCTCCATATCCGGCTCGGATTTTGTGGAGATGTTTGTAGGCGTCGGCGCAAGCCGTGTGCGCGATCTGTTTGTTCAGGGCAAGAAGAGCGCGCCATGCATAATTTTTATTGATGAAATTGATGCTGTGGGCCGTCATCGCGGGGCAGGGCTTGGGGGCGGCCATGATGAGCGGGAGCAGACCCTGAACCAGCTTCTTGTGGAAATGGACGGATTTGAATCCAACGAAGGCGTTATCCTGATATCCGCCACAAACCGCCCGGATGTGCTTGATCCTGCCTTGCTGCGCCCCGGACGATTCGACCGTCAGGTTGTGGTTCCCCTGCCCGATGTTGTGGGCCGGGAGAAAATTTTAAAGGTCCACATGAGAAAAAGCCCTGTTGATGATGAGGTTGATACAACAGCCCTTGCAAAGGGCACGCCGGGTTTTTCGGGTGCGGATCTTGAAAACCTTGTCAATGAGGCTGCCCTGCTTGCGGCCAAGAGGGGCAAGGAAAAGCTGGGCATGGAGGACTTTGAGGATGCCAAGGACAAGGTTTATATGGGCCTTGAGAGAAAATCCAAGGTCATAACCGAAGATGACCTCAAGGAAACCGCCTACCATGAGGCAGGCCATGCGCTTGTGGCCCGGCTGCTAAAGAACACGGACCCGGTTAACAAGGTTACAATAATACCGAGGGGCCGGGCTTTGGGTGTTACCTGGTTTTTGTCCGAGGAGCGCGACACCTTGAGCAGGGACCAGATTGAAAATACCCTTGCCATAAGCATGGGGGGCAGGGCCGCCGAGGTTCTGGTTTTCAACAAATATACCACCGGCGCGGCCCAGGACATAAAGCAGGCCACAAACCTTGCCCAGCGCATGGTGCGGGAATGGGGAATGAGCGAAAAGCTTGGCCCCCTTTCCTATAACCAGGGAAGCGATGACCAGATATTTCTGGGCCGGGAAATAGGCCGACCCCGCGATTACTCCGAGGACACGGCCAGAAAAATTGATGCAGAGGTTCATGAAATCGTGGCAGCCGCCTTTGAGCTTGCCACAAAGATACTCGATGAAAATCTGGACATTCTCCACGCCCTTGCCAAGCTGCTCCTTAACAAGGAAACAATAATGGGTGCAGAGCTTGACGAGATTATCGAGTCCTTGAGGCCTGGCATTGAGCTGCCAAAACCCAAGGAGCCGGTTATCCGCAAATGGAAGTTTGGAGAAAGGGAGAAAAAAACCAGGGAGCAGGCGGATAAAAAATGGCAGGAGGAAAAAGCCCGCCAGGAGATGAATGCCGACAGGGCTTCTGCAAAGGGTGAGAATGTACCCAAGGCAGAAAGCCGTGACAACAGCCGCACGGAAAAACAGGATGACCCGAATTTCCGTTCCGGCTCCAAACAGGATGATGCAGAGGACAGATAACTGTTTTGAGAGACTTTCTTGTTGAAGCAGGCAAATTCCGCCTTGAATTGGGGGCTTGCCCCCTTGTTATGGGAATTGTCAATGTGACGCCGGATTCCTTTTCCGATGGCGGGCAATTCTTTGATGCGGACAAGGCGGTTGCCCACGGCCTGGAGCTTGCGGAACAGGGCGCTGACATCCTTGATGTGGGGGGTGAGTCCACCCGGCCTTTTTCAGACCCTGTTTCCCAGCAGGAGGAGGAGCGCCGTGTTCTTCCGGTAATTGAGAGGTTAAGCAGGCTTGTAAATATTCCCATTTCCATAGACACCCAGCGGGCATCCACAGCAAAAAGGGCACTTGAGGCCGGGGCATCAATAATAAACGATATCAGCGCACTGGGGGCAGACCCTGGCATGGCCGCCCTGGCCGCCAAAACCGGCGCGCCGGTTATACTTATGCATATGCTGGATAAGCCAAAGACCATGCAGGAAAACCCCAGGTACGCTGATGTTGTGGCTGATGTGCGCGACTTTCTGGCAAAGGCCATTGCGCGGAGCGTGGCAGCGGGAATAGGGCGCGAAAAAATCATCGTGGATCCTGGCATAGGCTTTGGCAAGACTGTTGAGCACAACCTTTTGCTAATCAAAAATCTGGATGCACTTCACCAACTGGGCGTGCCGGTACTGCTTGGGCATTCAAGGAAATCCTTCATAAGAAAGACCCTTGCAAAGAAGGCCCTGCCCGATAGAGCGGCAGAAGATTATGCAGTTGAAATGGGAACCCAGGCGGTTACTGCCTTTGCTCTGATAAAGGGCGTGCATATTGTGAGGGTGCATGGAGTGGCCGCAGCCCGCGCTGTTGTGGATATGACTCTGTCCCTGCAGGCAGCAGGGGCCTGATTTTTAAGGCCCATAACCTTTGCGCTTTTAACGGAATTGTGTGTCCATGCCCTTATTCCTGAAAAGGGATTATGCATCACAAAAGCAGCGGGTTGTGTGGGTGGTTCTGATTTTTTGCGCACTTGCCCTGGCCGGTTTTTTTGTCCTGTGGCAGCTTATGCGCCAGGAAACGGCTCGCGTGGTTTTGCCCATTGCCTGGCCAGCCGCACCCCAGGGCTGGTACTTGGCTCCAGAAGGCCCACAGAGCGTTGAACTCACACTTTCCGGCCCCAAATGGCTCACCCGCAAGGTCGCCAAAAATCCGCCTGTCTTCTTGCCCTCCCCCCTGCCCGAAAGGGCGGGACTTCACACCCAGGCCGTAACTGAAAAGGGCTTTACCCTGCCGCTTGCCCTCAAGGTTGAAGCTCTGCATCCAGGTTCAATTTCAGCCCAGCTCTTTGAGCGGGCGCAAAAGGATTTCTTTGTTATTGTGGAAACAGCAGGCCAGCCAATGGATGGCTATACCGTGACCCAGCTATGGGTGGATCCGGAGCG
>JASEHB010000570.1 GCA_030018745.1 Desulfatibacillaceae bacterium
ACGAGTTCCAAGCCCAAAGCGATACTGGCGGCTGCTGTGCCAGGTTGTAATCTTGCCTCATTGATTGCAACCTGGTATTTTTTGCGCACCTTTTGGCTTGACACCAAAACCTTGTCTTTTTAAAGTGAAACCCTGTATACTAATGAGGTCACACTTGTTCTCCACAAAAACAACGCCAGCATTTTAGAGGCAAGGAAAATTATGCTGAAATGCGCAAGCTGCCAGACAGAAAACCCTATTTTTGCGCAGTTTTGCGCCAGATGCAAAAGCCAGCTCAATGGGCCTAAAGCCTGGGCCATGGCCGGGTGCGATGCAGCGCGCTCAAGCCATCAGGCCATTGCCGGGCAGCGCTTTTTCGACATGGGCTTTGTGAAAACCCCTGGCGCTTGCCGGAGGGCAGGCTACAACCTGCCCCAGCCGGTTCTGGCCCACGACAGCTTCTGGTTTCTGGACCTTTATTCAAAAAAGCTTTGCGGAATATGGCTCAAGGCAAAGCAGGGCGATTATCCTGATTTCCCCCAGTTTTCCCGCGATGTGGCCAGGCCAGATTCTGCCCCGGACAGCCTGCATTATGGCAACAGCCTGGTTTTTGACGGCATATTTGTATGGTTTGTGCTTGAAGGCAGCCTTTGGCGCAAAATGGTGATGCCGGGCCGGGACGGGCAGGCAGCGGGCAACCCGCTTGAAAATATTTTTAATCACCATGCCCTTTTAAATCTGTGCAAGGCCGCCCCCCTCCTTGTGCGGCCCGATTCCGCAAGGCCCCAGAGATATCTTGTGGCCTGCCTTAAAACCCATTTTCTTGTTGCAGATGTGAGCCGCAAGGATTCCTTCAATTACAGGCTGTTGCGCTGGCAGGAAGATGGCGGCAAGGATGAAATGCACTCTGCCGTGGCTTGCGGGGCAAGGGTTTTTGGCCTTTCCCAACAGGGCAAATTCTTTTTGCTCAATCTGGCCAACGGGCTGAGCGGCCTGCCTGCTGACGGCGAGGAAATCGGCCCTTTTACCATGCTGCCCGGCCACTTTTGCGCAGCCCCCGCAGTTGCGGGCAATCACCTTGTTTTTGAGACCCTTAACAGGGAGCCTTTGGCAGCCTATCCGGATTCCCATGTCCGCGGAATTGCCAGCCTGGACAGCCGGTTTTTCGCCCTTTCAGGGCCTGTTTCCCTTTCGCGGGTCGGCCAGCGCCCCGAAAAGTTGAGCAATTTTTTTGACCGCGCCCATCTGCCGGGCCTTACAGATGGGATTTCCTGCTATTTTTGCGGGGATGCAAAAAAACCGGTCATTTATTATTCGCCTGCCAGCCAGACCCTGGCTCCATGGGAGCGCAAGGAAAGTGCTGTGGGGGCCTTCATTCCAATGGACAGCACCAACGCCGTGCTTTGGGGGGGCTGCATGGTGCTGGTAAACCCAGGGCTTTTTATCGGCTGGCATCTTGAAGATCAAAGCGAGGCCTTCATACAGGGTATTCAGGGCGCAGGAAGTTCCCGCGAAAATCCAAGGCTGCTGGCCAGGCCTGTTGTTTGCGGCAATATTCTGGCCATTGTTTTGCCCGACAGGGTTGTTTTTGAAGCCCTGCCCCAAAACAGCGGCTAAACCAGGGGCATAAGGCCGGCCTGTTGCGCCCTTTGCCAAAAAAAAACGCCAACAGCCTGCGGGGGGCTTTGAAGGCTCATGGCCAAAGAGGCCAAAATCCGTAAAAATTTTGGGGTGCAGCATTGTAAACCCCTTTTTAAGCCCGGTAATACAAGTTAAATGCACGAATTTGGTCATTTCTGTTTTTTCGCACCTTTAAACAGGGGGGTACACATGAAAAGAGCGGGCATTCCGGCGCTTATATTTCTGGCTGCATTTCTGGCTGCATTGCTTTTTGCCGCACCTGCCTGGGCGCAAGGGGAAAAGGCGCCCAAAACCGTGCTGATAACCTACGATATCTCTGTAAGCATGTTCACCACAAACACTGTGGGAATGCCCTCAAACCAGCGCCGGGCCGAAGCCTTTCTTTCTGTGGGGGAATTCCGGGCATTGGCGGAAATGGTGGCGGACCTTCTCACAAACGGAGACCCCCTCCAGCAGGACCGCTATATGCAGATGCGCAACGGCAGATTTGTAGAGCC
>JASEHB010000569.1 GCA_030018745.1 Desulfatibacillaceae bacterium
GGTATCCCAAAAACTTGTGGGCATTGTTCACCCCCATGCGAAGCACGGAAAGGTTGAAAAGAAGCTTCATGAAGCCGGGTATGTCTTCGGGTTCCATGGTGATTTTAAATTCCCAGTTCACAGGGTCCTTCATGGTTCCGATGATGAAGATCTTGTCGGATTCCGGGTCCTTCATGACTTCATATTCCCGGAAGTCCATGCTTATCTCCGTGCTGCCCAGCCCTCGTGACCAAAGTTTCATTTTAAGAAGCCTCCTTTTTGAATCGTTTTATTGCCCGTTCTTCGGATTGTTTGAAAAGGCTTTAGGGCTTTGACCCCCAGAGCCTGATTTTTGCGGTGGAATTGCCGGTGGAGCGGTCATTTTCCCCGCATCACCGGCAATTCCTTCCCTCCCCTTGGGAAAACCCCCCATTGGCCTTCCCGTCATGCCAATACTTCAATTGCCTGCAATGCCTGCGAGTTAAGCGTTTTCATGGGTAACTGCCGGTTACTAACCATCGGTTACTCACCATTGGTTACCAGCAATCTTCGTGCCATAAGACGCACTGCGTCAAAAAAAGTTCCAAGCACCCTGCCTGGCATGGCCCGGCATTTTTCGGCCCGAACAATAGTCCTTTCTGACGCGCTACCCAATATGAGGCTTTATGCCCCGCAGCTTGGGTCATAAATGTCTATTCATTTGATTTTATTTAGTTTAAAATTTGGGACAAAAAAGCTCGCTTGTGTGCCCTTGCGCCCAAAGTGTGCAGTTGCCTTGGAGCCTGGGGCTGCAAAAAGCCCATGCAGGGACAGCCGAGGCAAGACCTTGCCCAATAATTTTATTCTGGATGCAAAATTTACCGGGGCATGACGGCCTGGGATGGTGAGGATTGTCCGCCCTTTTTGCCTCTTTCGTGAATTTTGTGCTTTTCGTGGTTAAAAAAATGCAGTTTTTCCTTTAACCACAAACCACATAGCGGTTTCAGACGAGCCGTGCAGGGACGAGGTGTTTTCTTTTCAACCACCACCTTACGGAGCGGGTCCAGGCGGGTTTTATGCTGGTTCCCCGCTTTCGCGGGGATGACAGCTTGGAGTGTTTTTTCCCTTCAAGCAACGGCGTACAGGGCGGTTCCAGGTGAGGCGGATGCAAGGCGCACAAGCAAGCAATGAGGGAGTGTACATCTGGTACATGACCGAAATTGCGAGCGAAGTGCAACGCAGCAGCCGTCCGCCTGGGGCCGCCCCTCCACAAAAACAGGGCGGTTCCAGGGAAAGGAGAGCAAGGCGCGCTTTGCCGGGCAGGGACGAGGTGTACTTTTTGTACATCGAGTTCCTGCACGGCGAAGCGCAACACAGCCAGCGTTTTCCTGGGGCCGCCCTATTTACTGTAATAGCGGAAATCACAACACGGCTGATTTTTTGAAAGAAGCCTGGTGCGCACAAGGCGGGTGCCTTTTGGGAAGTGCTTTCTTGTCATGGTTTCATCGTAGGAGCAGATGGCCCCTGCGGTAAGCTCCGGCACGCCCATTTCTGTAAAATATTTGTGCAGGCCGCAGCGGGTTACATCGTAGCCGATGAGCATTCCAGGCTGTTTGGGCATTATTTTGTAGAGCCAGCCGTTGGAATCGTTACCAAGCTTTTCCGCCAGAAGGTTGAGCCTTGTTGCCGCCACATGGAGCAGGGGGATTTTAAAGGCAAAAAAGAAAATCTTTGGAATTTTTTCCGCAGCAAAGGCTTCTGCACAGGCTTCCACATGGGCCTGGCAGATGGCAAGGGCCTTCTCCTCTTCCATTTCCCGGCCCAGGGCCAAATAAAGCGGCAAAGCAAACACTGCGCCAAGCATGAGGATTCTTGAATAGGGTGTTACAAGGCACGGGTAGGTGTGGCGTATCTGCGCCCATTTTTCCCGCATCATGCCCTGCATCACCAGGGCCTTTTCCGGCCCAAGGGCCTTGGCAAGGGTGTCCTGGCCCCATTTGAGGCTACTTTCAAAAGCCTTGTCTGCAAAGTTAAGATGGGAGTTTTCTCTCATTGGCAAATCTTTCTATCTAATTTTGGAGCCTGCCTAATGGCCTGGAATTCTTTTTAAGAGTTGCACCCCCTGGGGCAGATCCGGCTGCTCAAGAGCCTGGAAGTTC
>JASEHB010000571.1 GCA_030018745.1 Desulfatibacillaceae bacterium
GGTGTACTTTTTGTACATCGAGTTCCTGCACGGCGAAGTGCAACGCAGCTATCGTTTTCCTGGGGCCGCCCCTATATCAACTCAAAGAGTTTTTTCCCATGCTCCCTCTCCTGGGCGATTATCTCTCCAAGTCGGCCGGCATCCTCTTTATCCTCAACAAAACCGGTTATCATCTCATAAAAAAGGATTGTGTCGTTTTCCATCTCCACAGCGGCCGCTAACAGTTGCCTCACCGAGTCCATTGAAGTCAGATCCGCCTCATCCAGGGAAAAGGCCCTTGGTCCCAGTGCATCGTGCAGCAGGGTTCTGGCCATGGCGGCAAGGGCGGGGTCTGCCTCCTTTTTGGGGAGCTTTTTACCAAAATCCTCAAACCATTTTGCGTGCTGGGCCTCCTCATCAGCAAGCCAGAAAAGCAGGGATGCCAAATCCGGCTTTTTCACAGCCCTGGCCGCATCCCGATATATCTGCTCTCCGTTTTCCTCAATGCGCACGGCAATTGCAATCACATCGCCAATGGTGAACACAAAACCCCTCCTGTTATTTCCTGTATAAGGTTATGCAAGCCCTTTTCAGACATACCGGTCGAGGGGGCAAAAGCAAAAATTCCCTTGCCATGCAAAAGAGCCGCCCTGTGAGTGCAGACTGAAAAGCAATTAAAATTGATAGCTGTTATTGAAAAATAGCAGATAATTATGTTTTTTTAGCTCACTGGTCTATCCAGCATTGACTTATTTCTTTGCCTATTTTAAATTGTGTGTCCAATCTTGTAAATATGTGTTCATAATTGTTGGGCTTGAAGAACCGTCTGTCGCGGCGGCTGTTTTTTTTCCGGCAGGGGGCCGGGCTGCAAAACAGCCGGTTTTAAAAGGAGAGCCTTATCATGTCGCAGAAAAACCAGCGCGTTATGACAAAAAAAAATGCAGATAACAAGCAAACGCCCATAGTGAAACACAAGGCCAGGAAAGCTGGGGCTGCCGGGAGACAGACGCAGGGCCAGACCAGCGCCTCAAGCCCTGCTGACAGCCACAATTCCGGGCGCGGCCCTTGCATCAAATTCCCTGGCCACGCCCTGGCAGGCAATGCAGAAATGGAGATAGCCACCGGGCGCATTTTAAGTGTGAGCAAAGAAGTGAGCCAGTTGAGCGGATTTTCGGAAAAAGAGCTGTTTTCCATGTCAGCCCTTGAGGTTATGGGCAGGCTGAACCCGCAAATGAAGCCTGTTCTTGAAAAAAGATTGAGCGCCATGGCAGCGGGCGAGGATGTGCCGCCGCGGGTGCAATACAGTTTAAAGGACAGCCTTGGGCAAGAGCGCTGGATAGAGGTTCACAGCACCCCGGTTCGTGATGGCTCCGGCGCGCCTGCAAAGGTTAAAGCTGTTTTCATGGATATTACCGAGCAGAAAAATATTGAGGAAAAGCTTTTGGCAAGCCAAAAGGAGCTTGAAGCCAAAACAGCCGAGCTTGACCAGATGAACCTTGCCTTAAAAAAGCTTCTTGACCAGAGCAGGGAGGATGCCCGGCGCTTTGAGCAGCGGGTGGTCGCCAATGTTGAGGATCTTGTTTTGCCCTATCTTGAGCGCCTTCACAAAACAAAGCTTTCAGCAGACCAGCAGGTTTTTGTGAATGTGGCCCTGGCCAATTTAAAGGAGCTGAAGGCGCCTCTCATGCGGGAGCTTTCCCTGCGCTTTCCGGGTTTGACCCCCCGCGAGATTGAGGTGGCAAACCTTGTGCGCATGGGATCTTCCAGCAGGCAAATCGCCCACCTGCTTTCAATCACCAGAAGGGCTGTGGAATTCCACAGGGACAGCCTGCGCAACAAGCTGGGCATCAAAAAATCCCGCAGAAACCTGCGGGCTTTTCTTGCCGCCCTTTAGAAGCTGTTTCATAACCTTATTTCTATTGCGATTGGCTGCAAAACCCGGCTGCGGCGGCAACGGACAAAACGGGCAAATCAGTCTCCGCAGCCGCAGCCGCAGCCTCCCCCGCAGGATTCCTGGCTTGCGGCAATGGCTTTTACAACCTCGCGCGGGCTGGCATCTTCAACCTTGAGAATGGACAGTTTAAGCCACAAGGCTTCACAATCCTTAAAATATCCGCCAATTCCCAAGTCTATGTGG
>JASEHB010000573.1 GCA_030018745.1 Desulfatibacillaceae bacterium
GAACGAAGTGCGGGGAAAGCTTTTTGCCAGAAAGGTTTTCCCCGCAAATATTTTCCTGGTTTTTAAAATGAGTAACGGAGTCGTTTCATGCTGGTACATCTTGTGAGTCTTGGTTGTCCTCGAAACGAGGTGGAGAGCGAGCAAATTCTGGCGCGGCTTGCCAATGCCGGTTATGCTGTGGTGGATGACCCGGCAAGGGCGGACCTGCTTGTGGTAAACACCTGCGGCTTTGTGCGGGATGCTGTGGATGAATCCATAGATGCCGTGCTGGAGCTTGCCGCATCAAAGGCAAAGGGCGCAAAGCTTGTGGTGTGCGGCTGCCTGGTGCAGCGCTACGGCAAGGAGCTGGCAAGGGCCTTGCCGGAGGCAGACCTTTTTTTGGGAACAGGGGCGCTGGAGAAGATTGTAAGCGTTTTGAAGGCACCCAAAAAAAGCTGCCTGCTGCCGGACCCGGCCTGCTCGCCTCTGCCTGTAAGCCTTTTGCCGCGCCTTTTAACAAGCCTGCACCCGGCCTACCTTAAAATTGCAGAAGGCTGCCCGGAGCATTGCACCTTCTGCATAATACCCAAACTTTGGGGGCCGCTGCGCTCCCACGCCGCCCCTGTGCTTGTGGACGGTGCGCGGGCGCTGGCGGAGTCCGGGGCAAAAGAGATAATCCTTGTGGCCCAGGAGACAACAGCCTACGGCCTTGACCGCGGCGAGGCAGACGGCCTTGCCCGGCTGCTGGAGCTTTTGAGCCGCAAGACCCCTGGCGTGCGCTTCCGCTTTCTGTACGGGCATCCTCTGCGCATTGACGATACCCTGCTCAAAACCGTGGCTTCGCTTAACACCGTGGTTCCCTATTTTGATGTGCCCATTCAGCACGCAAGCGACAAAATTTTAAGGCACATGGGCAGGCGCTACACGGCCCAAGACCTTGAGGCCGTGCTTGGCCGCATAAGGGAAATTCTGCCCCAGGCCGCGCTTCGCACCACGGTGATGGTCGGCTTTCCCGGCGAAACCGAAAAGGATTTCCGTTTTCTTGTTGATTTTATTCAAAAATGGCAGTTTGATCACCTTGGGGCCTTTGTTTATTCGGATTCAGCGGACCTGCCTGCCCACGGCCTCAAAGGGAAGGTGAGCGCCCAAAAGGCCCTTGACCGCCAGGGCATTATCATGGAAATTCAGGCGGAGATAAGTGCAGGGAAAAACGACTCCCGCATCGGGCAGGTTTTCCCTGTGCTTATAACCCGCGCCACGGACAGGGAAGACTGGCCCTTTGCCGGGACAAGCCCCTTGCAGACAGACCGGATTGACGGCATCACCTTTGTTAGGGGCGAAAATCTGGCTGTGGGCGAGATCATTCCCGTGGTCATAACAGAGGCAGACACTTACGACCTGTACGGAAAAACCTTGCCATGAGTTCACTCAAAGAGCGCATAGCCCAGAATGCGGCCCAAGATCTGGCATCCATTGAAAAGGCCCTGGAGGAAAACCTCAATCCCCATGTGAATCTTGTAAAGGAAGTTGCCGGGCATATAATTTTTTCCGGCGGCAAGAGGCTGCGGCCCCTTCTCATGGTGCTGTCTGCAAAGCTCTGCGGCAGGGATGACGAAACAAATTACCGGCTTTCAACGGTTTTTGAATACCTTCATGCTGCAACCCTGCTCCACGATGACCTTGTTGACAGGGGGGCAACCCGGCGCGGCAAGCCTGCGGCTCATCTGGTTTTCGGGGCCGAAACCGCTGTTCTGACGGGCGACTTCCTCTTTGCCCGCACCTGCTCCATAGCCACGGACACAGGGCGGCTGTCCATAATCCGCGCCATAACCGATGTTGTGGAGGCCATGAGCCAGGGCGAGATTATCCAACTGCACAATGCTGGCAGGGCCGGGCTTGACCGGAAGCAGTATTTTGAGACAATCCACAAAAAAACCGCTGTGCTAATTGAAGCTGCCTGCAAGGTGGGCGCACTCCATGCAAAAGCTGACCAGGACAAGGTTAGCGCGCTTGCGGAATTCGGCCTCAAGCTGGGTATGGCCTTCCAGATGGCTGACGATATTCTGGATTTCACGGCAGACCCGGCAGTTTCAGGCAAGGCCCTTTATGCAGACCTGGCCG
>JASEHB010000033.1 GCA_030018745.1 Desulfatibacillaceae bacterium
TGCTGATGCCCATTGCAGGCTGGTGTGCAGGTGCCAACGCTTTATCTTTTAAAAATAATATTCTAACAAAAAAGCCCTCTTAATAAAAAGGGCTTTTTTCGTTTGCGCAAAAAAAGGAAAGCCTCCTCTGCGTTGCAAAGAAGGCCTTCCCCAAATTTTGATGCGTCAGCTTAATACTCTATGCCAAGCGATTCAAGCAGCACGGAATCTATCGCCCCTGTTACGGGGAGGCCTTTTGCCTGCTGATACTGCTGGATGCCCCGGTAGGTGACGGGGCCGAAAATGCCATCTATTCTGGAC
Organism: Desulfatibacillaceae bacterium; assembly: GCA_030018745.1. Lineage (GTDB taxonomy): Bacteria > Desulfobacterota > Desulfobacteria > Desulfobacterales > Desulfatibacillaceae > JAGVAW01. The sequence continues at coordinate 301 of JASEHB010000033.1, forward strand.
GGATAGTAGCCCATTGGCTGAAGCTTGGTCTGCACCTGGCGGATGAGTTCGCGGCGGCTTTCCCAGGCGGTTGTACGGGGCTGCTGGGTCACCTGCCTTGGGGCAGGCGCAACCGTTGGGGCTGCTATTTTCTTGTCATCCTCATCCAAAGCCTGGGGTTTTTCCTGGTAGGCCTTTTCCACCTCTGCAAGGGCTGCGCGGGCATCTGCCGGGGCAGCCGGAGCAGCCGGAGCAGGCTGTGCAGCCAGAGCTGCCCTTCTCTGGGCTGCGGCCCTCTGGGCTGTGGCCACTGTCACGGGTTCACCCCTTCTGTAAGAAGCCAGATAGCGTTGAACCTCAAGAAGCAGCTCTCTTGGATAAAGCTCTCCTGAAAGGTCGTCATAAACCCTGGAGGCCGCAGCTTTGATTCTTGCATGATTTTCAGGGGTCACGGTCACAAGCTCCAGGCCATAGTGGAGCATTCCTTCAAGGCTGCGCTGGTTATCCTTACGGGTGCCATCCGTAAAGGCTGCGGTTATGGCGTCACGGCGGGCATCAAGCTGCTGGCGGTATTCAACGGGCAGAATCTGCCACTCGCTCATGTTGATAAGAACCGTTGCAGGCGCGTAACGGGTTTTCATGGGGTTTATGTACTTGCAGGAGGTGTACATCTGGCTGCCCACCTGGTAAATGGCCGGGCCTATGTTGCTGTCAATTTCGCCGGTCCGGTAGGCTGTGGGGGCCTGGGTGGGCGGCAGGGGTATGGGCTGGGCGCCAAGGGCCTTTAACATGGCCCTTTCCTGGGGGCCGTACCAGGTCTGGAACCTGGACTTGGCAAAGTCCTCAAGGGTGTCAAAGCGCCACTTGGAGGAATAGATCTGGTCAAAGTCCTGGTCTATCCACAAAAAGAGCTTGAAGCCGTACTGGGAGAAATAGTAATCAAAGGTGGAGAACATCACCGCCCTTATATAGTCAACCTCATTGTAATCGTTGAACAAAAAGGGCAGGCCCACAACAGAGAACTCCGGGCAGGCCACTGAAGACCCGTGGCCCGTAAGGCCTGCTCCCTGAAGCTGGCCTATGCGCATTTTTTCCAAATACTCCTCATCATTGCCCATTACCCCGCCCCAGTAGATTTTGGTTCGGACCGAATCATTTGTGGAGTCTTTGATATAGGGAAGGACAATGTTGATGAACTGCTGGGCATAACCAAGGTGCTGGGGTGCAAGGGATGCAACCCGCCAGCGGTAAACTTCCCGCGGCTGGGCCTGGCTGGCGCTCGGCGCCAGCAGAATGAACAGACACACCACAAGGGCGATGGCCAAAAACTTTTTCCCCTGATTCATAATCTCTCCTTTATATGGGAATTGTCCCGGGTGAAGGTTTTGTTTACAGGTTTGTGGTTACTGTCGGCGTCATTTTGAGCCGCTTGAGTTAAGGCAGAATTATTCCCGACTGGAATAACATACTTATGCTGCTGATATAATATAACATCAACAAGCCGATGAACAAGAACTGAAAGCAAGTATTATCTGGCGCAGGACTTTTTATTGCTATAGACTGATTCAACTTATTGATAAAGCATAGAAAGCTTGAAAAAGACCGCCGAAAAATTTTCGTAACCGCTTCCCTGCCAAAGGATTTTTGAGCCTGTTTCGTCAGTTTGCAAAATTGCTCTTATTGGCTTTTTTGGGGTTGTTTGCCTCTTTCATGCTGCGAGGCCCTAAAAAATCGCCGTCATAGTCAAAGGCAGGGGGCTTGGAGAGATCCAGCACCCGGTGGTAGCCCGGATCATCCTTTTTGCGGGTTGCAGAGCCGCCATCATAACAGCGAAGCACGCCCCAGGCCCCGTGCCACTTCCAGCCCCCGTGCCGGTGGCCAAAGAGAATGACATCCACATTTTTGTGGCGGTCAAGAACCTCCTGGAGGCTTGAGGCATCCCGCAGGGCATGGGTCCAGTTGGTGTCAAAGGGGTGATGGTGCAGGTACAACACCCTGCAAAAGCAGTTTTTCACATCCCCAAGGCCAAGAAGAACATCAAGCCTTTCAAGCTGGCGCTCTCCCAGGCGACCCTGGGCGCCCCACATGGTGTTCTTGTCGTCCGCCTCCTGCTCCATGGAATCAAGGCCGATGAAGGCAACATTGCCGATGAGTCCGGGCCGGTCGGAGCGGCCCAGCAGGGGGTAGGTGGGCGCCGGGTCATTGTGGAACTTTTCGTGGAAGAGCCTGCCCACTTTTTCCGAAGGGGATATTCCGCTTCCGTAATCGTGGTTGCCGGGCGCCACAAGCACCGTGAATCCGGCGTCCTCCAGCCTTTTGAGAAGCATAACAGCCTCATCAAGCTGATTTTCGCGCCAGCCGTTGTCCACAATATCGCCTGTAACCACAATAACAAACTGCCAGGCAGGAGTAAGGGATGCGATGATGTTGCCGATGATTCCCGAAAAGCGCTCGGCGCAGTCCTGATAACCGATGTGAATATCCGAAAGGTGAAGAACCTTCATGTGCGCATCTTTCGCCAGCAGACCGGAGTTTGCAAAAAAAGCTACAGCCCTGAAAAGGGTTTATTTTTATGGCGGAAAGCGCTGCAAAGGATATTGCCTTGCCTGCCAAGGCTGCAAACCATGTATAACAAAACCCGCCAAAGCTCCGGCTGATTATTGCCAGAAGCCGGTCAGGCTTATCTGAAGCTGGGTGCGGAAAGGCCTCAAGGCGTTTTTGGCAATGCTCACAATGGGCAGGCGGTTGTTTCCCTGGCGGTATTGGCTCATGGAAAAATCAAGCTGCATGAGTATTGCCCCGCGCTGGCCTACCTGGCGCACAGCCTCAAAAAAGGCATCTGCAAATCCGGGGTCTGCTGCGTCCGGCTCCCCGATTATGCGGATATTGTCGCCCACCACTTCAAAATCGCCCCGGCCGGATCCGGGGATTTTATTTTCATGGGGCAGGGGAGGCTGCAAGGGTGAGCGGACTTCATCTGCCGTGCGGATGACCCCAGGAATGTGAATTCTGGCCTGGCAGTGGGGGCACTTGGCCTGTCTGCCTGCATTGCTGTCAGCGGTGCTCATGGAGCTTTGACATTCAGGGCATTTAAATGAAATGGTCATGGTTTCTTGAAAAGGCCTGCTTGAATAATATCGTAAATTCCTCTTTGTTTGCGCTTTTCCAATAATAGCGGATTTGCTTTTTAAAGGCAATGCAAAGAAAAGGAGAAAAAGACTCCCCGAAAGGCAAAAAAACCTTGCAGACAGGAGCAGGCCGGATGCTCATGGGCATGGTGCTATCTTTGGCTTTTAAGCCCCACCCACCATTTGTGTGGATCAAGGCTCATGGCAGCCTGGGCAATGGCCTTTGCCGTATCTGAAGAAAGCCTTTTTGTCGTGTTTTCCACCCACTCGTAAACCTTGTAGCCAAGGGCCTCGTATTCCCTGGCCTGGAAAAGGCATTCCAGCAGATCTGCATCCTTTAAAAGAATTGCCTCCTTTGTGGCTCCTGCCTCGATTTCCAGGTGCAGGGAGTCAAGCAAATCCCCAAAAGGGGCTGGCAGGCTATCCGCCTGATCAACCACCGCAGCTCTCTGGGCCTTGTCCACATCAATGTAATTCTGAACAACCTTGTGCAAGTCGTTTATGCGGGCTTCCGGCACATCATGAAAAACTGCCATGAGCAGCAGCTTTTCCAAATCCGCTCCCTCTTCGCGGGCCAAAAATGCGGCAATCACCGCTGTGCGAAGGCTGTGGTCTGCCACGGATTCCGGGTGCTTTATGCCTGCGGCCCACCAGCCGGAGCGGGCAACCCTTTTCAACTGGCCCACCTCGTGGACAAAGCGGCCTATTTTTTTGGCATCGTCATTATTCATGGAGCACCGGGGGCGGCAACTTCGGTTTCGTCAATTCCGTAGAGCAAAAGGGTGTTCTGAAAGGTCTGCTCTGCCAGCTTTGCTGGCTCATCCCCCCGCAGGTGGGCAAGCTCAAGGAAGGTGGATTTCACAAAGGCAGGCTCGTTTCTGCGAAATTTATTCCTCTCCGGGCTTGGAACAAGATATGGGGCATCGGTTTCCACAAGAAGGCGATTTGCAGGAATGGATCTGACCTGGCGGCGAAGCTCCTCACCCCTGGTTTTGTTGGTCACAATTCCTGTTATGCCGATAAAGCAGCCCATGTCCAGATAAGAGGAAAGCTCTTTTTTTGAGCCGGAAAAGCAGTGGACAACGCATCCCTGTGGCGGCAGGTGCGCCTTTAACATTTCCAGAAATCGGCCCTTTGTGGAGCGCTCGTGGAGAATGACAGGCAGGCCAAGCTCTGCCGCAATTTCAAGCTGGCGCACAAACCAGCGCTCCTGATCCTTCTGGGGCGAGAACATCCGGTCAAAGTCCAGCCCCGTTTCGCCCCAGGCCTTTACCTTGGGCCGCCCGGCAAGACTTACAAGGCTTTGCATAATTTTTTCCGAGCAGCTCTTGCAGTCGTGGGGATGAACGCCCAAAGAGACAAAGAGGCCAGATGTGGCGGCAGCTATTTCAAGGGCGCGCATACAGGTTTTTTGGGTTATGCCCACAAGCATCACCCCAAGAACACCTGCCTCGTGCGCACGGGCAAGAACAGCATCGCGGTCATTGTCAAAGGCCCTGTCATCAATGTGGCTGTGGCTGTCAAAGAGTCTCATGGTTTTACTGCGCCCGCCTTTTATTTAAGAAGCAGCCCCAAAGCCAAGCTCAAAGGCCTTTAAGTTGGCTGGAACGAATTTTTCCTTGGTTGTGGTTTCAATGGCCTTTTTAACGGCCTCCGGGCCGAATGGCAGCTTGCCGGTGGCAGCAAGCGCGCCCACAAGAACCATGTTAACGGCCAGGGGGTTGTTGGCCTGGCGGGCAAGCTCCAGGGCATCAAAGGCTATGACCTTTTTGGTTTTTTTGGTCATCAGGGCGAGCATATCCTCGATTTTGGGATAAACGCCCTTGCCAAGGGCCGCCGTAAATGGCGGCAGGGGGCTTGTGGAGGTTATCACCCAGGTATCGGCGTGGGCGCGGTTTAAAGCCCGCAGGGTTTCAGCAGGTTCAAAGCCCACAAGAATATCCGCCTCGCCGTCTGAAATGATGGAGCTTGCCGCGTTGCCAAAGATTATTGCAGACTCCACCACTCCGCCGCGCTGGGCCATGCCGTGAATCTCGCTCATGTGCACGGGAACTCCGGCAAAAAGGGCTGCCTCTCCCAGAACCTTTGCTGCAAGGAGGTTTCCCTGCCCGCCAACCGCCACGATTATAAGCCTTACCACTTGCATGAGTTTCTTTTCCTTGATTATTTCGTATTCAATTTCTTTAAGCGGCCAGAGCCTGGCAAGGCCTTGCGCCGCTCAATCAATGAGCCTTTGGAAAATTTTTGCCCTATTTGGCGGGCAGAATGGCATTTTCCGGGCAGATCTGGGCGCACACAGCGCAGCCTGTGCACTGGCCGGGGTTTATTTGCACCCGGCCATCCTGAATATACATGGCCGGGCAGCCAAGTTCATCCACGCAAACACGGTGGTTTTTGCACTTGTCGCTCACAGCAAAAACCCTTTTGGAGACCTTGCCCAGGCTGCGGGCATAGAGGGGGCAAAGCTCTTTGGAGAGCACCACCTTTACTCCTGGCTTTTCCAAAAGCTCTTCCACCGCTGCAATGCTCTTTTTCACCTTGAGCGGCTCAATGACAGCAATGTTTTCCACCCCCAGGCCCCGGATGACCTTTTCAATGTCAATGCGGTTGTAACCGCCAAAGCCCAAAGCCTCCATGTCAACGCCGGGGTGGGGCTGATGGCCTGTCATGGCTGTTGTGCCGTTATCCAGAATGACAAGGGTGAAATCGTGGTTGTTGTAGATGGCGTTCACAAGCCCTGGAATGCCGGAATGGAAAAAGGTGGAATCCCCAATAAAGGAGATGACCTTTTTGCCTGAAAAGCGGGCAAAGCCTCCGGCTGTTCCTGAAGATGACCCCATGCAGATGAGAAAATCCGCTGCATTCAACGGAGGGAGCAGCCCCAAAGTGTAGCAGCCGATATCAGTGGGGAACATGACCTCGCTGTTTTTGGCAGCTTTTTTTATGATGGCAAAACTTGCCCGGTGGGGGCATCCTGCACACAGGTTTGGAGGCCGGGCCGGAATGGGCGGCAGATCTGCCAGATCCAGCTTTTCCGGCTCCTGGTACAAAACGGAAAAGTATCTGGCAATGACCCTCCTCACAAGGGCCGGGTCAAATTCGCCCTCGCGGGAAAAAAGCTCCTTGCCCTTGCCTGCAATGGGCAGGGTCAGGCCATTTTCCTGGGCCGCCACCTTGACCATTTCCTCCATAAAAGGCTCGCCTTCCTCTGCCACAAGAACCTTTTCCTTGTCTGCAAGAAAGGAGGCTATGAGATTTTTGGGCGCAGGATTGGCAAACCCAAGGCGAAGTATGGAAACCCGGCCGCCAAGCTTGAGGTCATTAACTGCATCCGCCGCATAGTTGAAGCTCACGCCGTTTACCACAATGCCAAGAGGGCCTTTGCCCTGCACAAAGTTGTAGGGGGATTGCTCCGCCAGGTCGCCAGCTTTTTCAATGCGCTCAAGCAGCCGGGTGTGCAGCTTGCGGGAAACAGCAGGAACGGTTACCAGCATGAAGGGGTTTTTCTCAAAGCCGCCCCCTGCCCGGCGAGGGGAAACAGGCCCCAGGGTGATTGCAGCCGTGGAATGGTTTATGCGCGTGGTTGTGCGTAAAATAACCGGCTGGCCCAGATTTTCGGAAAGCTCAAAGGCGAAAGCCGTCATTTCCTTGGCTTCCTGAAGCGTGGACGGCTCAAGGACGCAAAGCCCGGACATCTTGCCATAGTAGCGGTTGTCCTGCTCGTTCTGGCTGGAGAACATGAAAGGATCATCCGCACTCACAATGACAAGGCCCCCTTTTACGCCCACATAGGCCAAAGTCATAAGGGCGTCCGCCGCAACATTCACACCCACATGCTTCATTATGCAAAGGGTTCTTACCCCGCAGTTGGCGGCTGCCGCAGCCACTTCCAGAGCAACCTTCTCATTGGTGGAGTACTCGAAATAAAGGTCTGTCTCCCTGGAAATCTGGAAAAGGTTAAGCGAAATCTCGGAGCTTGGCGTGCCAGGATAAGTGGCCGCGCAGGCAACACCGGCCTCAATGGCTCCTCTTGCTATGGCCTCGTTACCTAACAGCAGCAGGGTTTTGCCCGGTGCATCTTCCAAAAGTTTGTGCATGGCGGCTTCCTCAATTGTTGGTATGGTGCGCAGGGTGCTAAAATCCAACGCCCCGGCGCTTTGTTTTTTCTTGCCCCCTTAATCCCGGCAGGCCTTCAATTATTAGCTGTTACAGGCTTTTCCCCATTATGGAGGGGCAAAAGGCTGCATTGATTTTTCGGGCCAATTAATATACGAGCCTTGCAGCGGTGTAAAGCCTTTTAGGAAAAGTGCCCTTGAGCAAACAGAAAGGATGAATTCCTTTTGAAACCAAAAGTTATTGTTCTGGCGACAAAAAATGAAGGCAAAGTGGCAGAGATCCGTCAGATGCTTGATTCTGCTGATATTGTAATCAAATCTCTGGATGATTTCGGACCATTTCCCCAGGTGGAGGAGGATGGGGATACATTTGACGAAAACGCCTACAAGAAGGCATCCAAAACGGCCGCTTATCTTGGCTTTGCAGCCCTGGCAGATGATTCGGGCCTGGTGGTGGAGGCCCTTGGTGGGCTGCCGGGCGTCCATTCCGCCCGCTTTGGCGGGCCGGGCCTTTCAGATGCAGACAAGTGTGGCCTTTTGCTGAAAAAAATGGAGGGGGTGCAAGATCGCAGGGCTGCTTTTGAATGCGTAATATCCATAGCCCTGCCCACAGGCCAGGCCCTTACCTATGAAGGCCGGGTGGAAGGGCTTATAACAACTGCGCCTGCCGGAGAATCAGGCTTTGGTTATGACCCGGTTTTTTTCTACCCGCCGGAAAACAAGACTTTCGCCCAGATGGGCAAGGCGCAGAAAAACGCGGTGAGCCACAGGGGCAAGGCCATTGCCCAAGTGGCAGAGGAAATCGGCAAGATTATCAAATGGATGGAAATCCACGAAGGTTAGGCATTGTTGCTGAAAAATGCAGGGGGGCGCTTTTTCGGTAACAAAAACTTTTGCATAATTTTTCGTGTGGTTCGCGCTTTTCGTGGTCAATATTTTTCTGCAAACAATTCTTTGGGCAAAAAGCTGTATGGCGCCCAGGCTGTTGAGCCGCCCTATTTAACCAGCATTATTCTCAAATCCATAACATTGGTCAGGGTGGGGCCGGTTTTTACAAGGCCGCCAGCCTGCCTGAAAAAATTGTAGGAATCGTTGTTTGCAAGAGAGCGCATTGCATCAACACCGCTGCTGTTGGCCCGCTTTCCCGTGCTTCCGTCTGCTGCGGCCCCGGCGGCATCTGTGGGGCCGTCCGTGCCGTCTGTTCCGCAGGAGAGGATGAGAAGATTTTCCAGACCCTGTATGTCCATTGCAGCAGCCAGGGCAAACTCCGTGTTTCTGCCGCCCTTGCCGCTTCCCTTTAAGGTGACTGTTGTCTCGCCGCCGGAAAGGACGCAGGCCGGAACTGCAACAGGATTGCCCGAAAGCCTTATCTCCCTTGCAATGGCCGCATGAACCCTGGCCACATCCCTTGTTTCCCCTTCAATGGATGTGGACAGAACAAGGGGTGTGTAGCCAAGCCTTGCCGCTTCATCCCTGGCGGCATTGACAGCCATGCGGTTGCTTGCCACAAGCAGGGAAAAGTTTTTTTCAAAAACCTTGTCTCCAGGCTTTGGGGTTTCTATAATTTCGCCCCGCGCACCGTTTACCAGCCTGGAGAGCACGCTTTTGGGCATCTGCTCCCTTATGCCATATTTTGCTATTATTTCAAGGCATTGTGCAAAAGTGCTGTCATCTGGAACCGTGGGGCCTGAAGCGATTACGCCAAGGTCATCACCAATGACATCCGATAAGATGAGGGTTACAAGGGTTGCGGGATAGGCAATTTTTGCAAGCCCGCCGCCTTTTACCTGGCTTATGTGCTTTCTGATGGCGTTAATTTCGTGAATGGCGGCGCCGCAGGCAAGCAGGGCGGATGTGGTTTTCTGCTTTTCGTGCAGGGTTATGCCTTCGGCAGGCAGCGGCAAAAGGGCGGAGCCGCCTCCGGAAAGCACGCAGAAAACCAGATCCCTTGACTTGGCGCTTTCCAGAAGGCCGGTTATGTTGCGGACACCTGAAAGCCCCTTGGTGTCCGGCACGGGGTGGCCGGCCTCGGTAACCTCAACAAACTCCAGGGGCCGGGCATGGCCGTATTTGGTGGTCACAGCGCCTGTAGCGATGCGCCCTCCAAGTATGCGCTCCAGGGCGCGGGCCATGGGGCAGGCCGCCTTTCCGGCTCCAACAATCAAAATACGGTCATAGTCCTTTAGGGAAATGGTCTTATCCCCCACCAGCAGAATATCGTCCCTTACAGACACGGTGCGCTCAACAGCCTTTTCCGGGTCCACGGCCAACAGACCAGCCCTGAATATGGCCAGGGCGTCTTGGTAAAGGGGGCTTTCCTCAATGGGGCTTGGGCCTTTTTCCATGGGGGTCATCTCCTCCTTTAGCAGGCAGCAGGCAATTTGGGACTTTGGCCGCCCATCCGGCGCATAATCAATGTTGCCGGGCTGGATAAGCCGGTTCATTACGCAGCCTTCGGGGATGGAAAGGCCAAAAAGCTGCTTTTCGGTGATTCCTTTTACTGGCACAAGGCGGTTTTCATCAAAGGCAAGGCTGTGAAGCGGGTAATCTTCGCACAGGGGGCAGCAATAAACCCTGCCGTTTGGAAAAACAAAGTAGTTTTCCGCAACAAGCCCCGCGCATTCAAAGGTCTGGCCCTTGTCCAGGTAAACCTTGGGCCAGGTAACGGTCATTCCCAGCCGGGCCGCTTTTTCCGCAACTTTGGGCACGGTTTTGAGCCACTGGCCCTGGCCCACCTGCTGGTTGTCTGCCGGGTTGGCCCCGGCGCTTCCCCTTAACCCTATCACCTGAATGAAAAAGCGGCTCACCCCCAAATCGGCCAGCAGAGAAGGCATCTGCTCAAGAAAGGCAAGATTCTCGCCGCTTACCGTGTAAATGACGCTTGTGGCAAAACCCTTTTCAACAGCTCTTTTTATGCCAGAAACGCAGGCGTCAAAGGAGCCTTCACCCCTTATGGCGTCATTTGTTTGCCTGTCTGGCCCGTCCAGGCTGAAGCTGATAAAATCCACTTCTTCGGGAGTTACCTTGTCCAAAAAATCGTTAAACAAATAGCCGTTTGTATCTATGGTTATGCTTGAATAGCCGATTTGCCTTGCCAGGCGCACGGCCTGGGGCAGGTCTTTGTGCAAGGTCGGCTCGCCGCCAAGAAAAACCACATTGCCTTTTTTTGAAGGGGAATAAAGGGCAGACAGCCAGGCCCGGATGTTTTCAAGGGAAACAAAGCCCCTGCCGTGCTCATCGGGCCGGATGTAGCAATGGCGGCACGAAAGATTGCACTGGGTGGTGATGTGAAAAAAAACATTTCTGGCCTTTGGGCAAAAGGCCACGGTCTGTTTCATAGAAAGCCTCTAAAAAGGGCTGCAAATTTTGTAACTTTAACAAATCGGCCCTTGCCTGGCAAGGCCGGACTGGCCGGGATAGCCTTTTTGCAGGGCCAGAAGCATTTGAAAAAGAAGTTATCTGTGGGGCTTTTTCTTAAAGGGAGCATTGAGTCATCATGCTCGCTTTAGCCTTTGCATCCAGATCAAAATGACGCTTCCGATGTTTTTTTAGCAATCAGCTTTTTTCGTGCTTTTCGTGGTTCAAATAGCCGTTTTTTGGCCTTTGCCGGGACACAAAGGCCCTTCCAGGAAGGGTTTTGGGAAATGAAAAAGGATCTTGCTCCCCGTAATATTAGCCACGAAAAGCAAGAAAATAGATAAAGCATCCAACTCGCCGTCTCGTCTGTAAAAGCGGCAATCCACGCAAACGGTCGTCATTGGCGTTTCAACAATGCCCGCAAGCCTTAAATTTTCAACCCCATAACCGCCCTATCGTTTGTGGTTTTCATTTTTTTTGCTTCTG
>JASEHB010000576.1 GCA_030018745.1 Desulfatibacillaceae bacterium
TTGCACTTCGCCGTGCAGGAACTCGATGTACAAAAAGTACACCTTCGTTCCTGCCTGTCTCGTGCGCCTTGCTCTGCCTCCCTGGGGCCGCCCTGTACGCCTGTGGTTGGACGGCAAGATTCGTAGGTTGGGTGGTTCCGCGCGAAGCGCGGGTTCACCCAACAATTTGGCTGCGCCATCCCAACACATAAGGAGGTGAGCTATGCGCTTCGATACCGGAATGCGGGCCTACACGGCCAAGCGGATTGAGGAGATTGAACAGGCAGACATTCTTGTGGGCATTCCCGCTTTCAACAACCAGGAAACCATCGCCCATGTCATACAAATGGTTTCCCACGGGCTTTACAAGCATTACAGAGGCTTGCGCTCTGTCATAATGATTGCTGACGGAGGCTCCACAGACGACACCCGCGAGACTGCCAAGGAGTTTCAGGTGAAGCCCTGGCAGGAAAAGCTTGTTTCCATTTACAGGGGGCCGGGCGGCAAGGGGTCTGCCTTCCGCTCCATCTTCGAGGCAGCCAAAAGGCTTTCGGTAAAGGTCTGCATGGTGGTGGATTCGGATCTTCGCTCCATAACAAGCGACTGGGTGAAATTTCTGCTGGACCCGGTGCTGGACAAGGGCTACGAGTTTGTAAGCCCCATCTACTCCCGCTACAAGTACGACGGCACCATAACAAACAACATTGTTTACAACCTCACCCGCGCCCTCTACGGGCTTCGCATCCGTCAGCCCATAGGCGGAGATTTCGCCTTTGCGGGCAGCCTGGCCTCCTACTACATGGAGCAGGATGTTTGGCAGACAGATGTTGCACGCTACGGCATAGATATCTGGATGACCACCAACGCCATCAACAACAATTTCAAAATATGCCAGGCCAACCTTGGGGTTAAGGTGCACGATGCCAAAGACCCCGGCGAGTCTCTTGGCCCCATGTTCCGGCAGGTGGTTTACACCCTTTTTCTGCTCATGGAAAAATACGAAAACGAATGGAAAGCCGTGCGCGGCAGCCGCACAGTCCCTGTTTACGGGCTGGACAAATTCCTGACGCCAGACCCTGTGAGCGTGAACCTGGAAAGGCTGGTGGATGGATACAAGGCGGGATTCAGGCAGTTCAGATCGTTTTATGAGGAAATTTTCTGCCCCGATTGCTTTGCCCAGCTTAAAAAATGCGCCTCCATGAGCAAAACAAAGTTTGCCATGCCGGTCAACACATGGGTCCAGGTGCTCTACGAGACAGCCGCCACCTTCCACCACTGGCAGCACAACCGCCAGCAGCTTGTGAACCTCATGACCCCCCTTTATCTGGGCCGGGTGGCTTCCTTTATAAACAACACAAAAAAAATGGACACAGCAGCCGCAGAAAAGGTGGTGGAAGACCAGGCCGAGGTTTTTGAGCAATACAAGGACTACCTTGTGCAATGTTGGGATACTCCAGCAAAAACGCCTTTTAAGCGCATATAACTTATTGATTTTTTAGTCATTAGCCTTAAAGACGCCTGCTTTGGGGCTTTGGGGGCGGCCAGCCTGGTGGCTTTTTTTGCCCCCGGAAGCCTGCCTTTTTGTTGAGACCCTTAAAAATAAAGGTTTTTCCCCTTGCATTGGCCGTTTTGTTCTGATAAAAGAGAACTCACTTCCACAGGATGTTTTCTTTAGGGCAATCGTTTCGGGGACGCTTCACAAACCGGGCGGGCAACCGGACGGGAATGCAAAATCAACGGCAACAGAAAGGAAAGGCACATGAACAAAGGCGATCTTATCAGTGAAGTGGCAAAAGTGCTGGAAACCAAGAAGCAGGCCCAGGATGCGGTGGACGCGGTTCTTGCTGCCATCACCAAGGCTCTCAAGAGCGGCGATTCCGTCACCCTGGTTGGTTTTGGCACATTTAAGGTGGACAAGCGCGCCGCCCGCCAGGGACGCAACCCCCAGACCGGCGCCAGCATCAAAATCCCGGCCCGCAAGGTTCCCAAGTTTGTTCCAGGCAAGGCTCTTAAGGACACAGTAAAATAGTTTTATTTAGGGCGGTCCCAGAAAAACGATAGCTGCGTTATGCGGGAGTGCGCCGGGACTCAATGTACAAGCAGTACACCTCG
>JASEHB010000577.1 GCA_030018745.1 Desulfatibacillaceae bacterium
TAATATACAAATGGAATAAATGCTTTTTGTTTTTTTTTGGGTTTTGGGTAAGAGAATGAGCTTGGTTTTTTTTGCGCCCACACAGATTAAGTATATTGGGCCGCAGGTTTATAATCACCCTAAAAGGCTTTAGTGTAATTTTGCTATGGAAGGCATATTCCGCATAGGCAGGAATGGGCGGTTTATTTCCGCCAACTCGGACATGGCCCAATTGATGGGCTATGACTCCCCTGAAAATCTTGTCCGCGAGATGGGGGACCTTTCCCAGGCCTTTTTCGCCCGCCCGCGCGATTATGATGAAGTGGCTGCCGAGCTTGCTGCGGGCATAACCATCAGCGGAATGAAGTTCACCTACAAGTCCCGTGACGGCAAGCAGCACGAAGGGCTTTTGCACCTGCGCCCCACCTTTGACAGCCAGGGCAAGCTGCTTTATGTGGATGGCTCCCTTTCCCAGCCCAAAGCCCTTACCGAAAAAGGCAAATCCTCCTGGGATGCAGTTCGCAGCCGCACCACCCGCCGCTTTATTGAAACCTTGAGCAAGGAAATGCGCGCGCCCATGAACGCCATCATGGGCATGGCGGATCTTCTGGCCAATACAGAGCTTACCGAGCAGCAAAGCCAGTATGTGCAGACCATCAAGTCTGCTGGAGAAAACCTTCTGGGGCTTGCCGCCAATGTTATTTTTCTCTCCAGAATGGAAGCCAGAACCCTTGAGCTGGAGAAAATTCCCTTCAGCCTTCTGGAGCTTGTGGAAAAAACCTGTGAGGCCCTTGCAGTAAAGGCCCATGAAAAAAACCTGGATCTTGCCTGCACGGTTCTGCCTGGTGTGAGCAACCGGCTTGTGGGAGACCCCTTTCATCTGCGCCAAGTGCTTGTGAATGTGGCTTCCTATGCAATGGAGGTAGCCAGGGAAGGCCAGATTTCGGTAACGGTCAAGCGGATGCAGGATGGACAAATTGCAAGCCTGGCCCAGCAGGACGAATCTTCAAATTCCGTGGGCATTGAGTTCAGCGTTTCATGCGCCCAGTATGCCCTGCCCACTGAAAACCTTGCAGACCTTTTTGATCACGAATCCCCCCTTTCGGATGGGGCCTGTGAAACCGAAAAGAAGCTGGGGCTTAAAATCGCCTCCCAACTGGTACACCTGATGGGCGGCAGGATAGCCGTGAAGCCCGAAAAAGGGGCCATCTGTTTCACGGCAATTCTCCAGCGCCAGCCCCGTGGCCAGGCTCTTGCTGCGGGCGCATCGCTTCTAAAAGACATGAATATCCTTGTGGCGGACAATGATGTGAAGGGCAGAAACCTGCTCAAGGAAATTCTAAACGAGGTGGGCGCAAGGGTTACCGAGGCCGAGGACGCCCAGACAGCCATCACCCTTTTGCGCGATGCCTGGATGCTGCCCAAGCCTTATGACATGCTGCTCATAAGCCAGGTCATGCCCGACATGGGGGGCCTGGAAGCCACGGAAATTGTCCGCATTGAAAACCTTTGCCCCCTTTGCATTCTCATTCTGCCCATGTCCGCCTCCTATGAAGAGCTGGAAAGGGCCAGGGAAAAAGGCATTGCCTATTTTTTGAGAAAGCCCTTCAAGCGGGTTCCAACCCTCAAGGTGCTCAAGGCCGCCATGCGCAGGGAGGCTCTGGAGGAGGACGAGGATCAGGAAGAAAACCTGCCGCCGGTGGACATCCTGCTGGTGGAGGATTCCGAAACCAACCGCTTTGTCATCCGCGCCTACCTTAAAAACACCCCCTGCCGCATCCATATTGCCGAAAACGGCGAAAAAGCTGTGGAAAAGTTTACCACCGGCAGTTTTGACCTTGTGCTCATGGATATGCAGATGCCGGTGATGGACGGCTATGAGGCCTTATCCAAAATCCGCAAATGGGAAAAGGGGAACGCAGCCCAAAAAACGCCCATCATCGCCATGACAGCAGATGCAGGCCAAGAGGACGAAATAAGATACATTGATACGGGTTTTGATGGGTTTTTGTCCAAGCCCATCAAGAAAAACCTGCTGCTTTCCACCCTTGTGAACCAGATTGTGGGACCCAACAAGCTTCTTCCCAGGCGTCAGATAAACCGCATAATGG
>JASEHB010000034.1 GCA_030018745.1 Desulfatibacillaceae bacterium
ATGAATACGAGTTGTACAAGGCTGTCACCGCCTACATAAACGAGTTCATGGCCCACGGGACAGGTAGGCGGAAGCAAAGTGTGGCCCTTGCCCGCACCGTGATCCAGCGGCGGCTTGCCAGCTCCACCAACGCTATTTTCGAATCTCTCCAACGCCGATTTGAAAAGCAGAGGAAACTGCTTGAAGAACTTGAAGTGTTGCCTCCAAAACAAAGGGCCATCCGGTTGGCGCAAATCCAGGGCCGGTTATCCGATGCGGAACTGGACGAGGATGATCTCGATGACATATCTCGGGATGAATTGATTGACGAGTTCACCGTGGCCATGGAACTCGATCAAATCCGGGAGGAGATCGAGGCCCTGCGTGAGTTGAAGGAGCGGGGGCGGCGGGTCAAGGACCTTGGCAGGGATTCCAAGTTGGAGGCCCTGCGGCAATGCCTTAACCAAGCCCAGTTTTCGGAATTGAAGGACGGCAAGGGCAAGCTCATAATTTTTACCGAGCACAGGGACACCCTCACTCATCTGCTCTTGCATCTTCATGAATGGGGATACACCACCTGCGAAATCCACGGAGGCATGAACCCGCACCAGCGCAAGCAGGCCCAGGAGCAGTTCCGTACCCAGGCCCAGATATGTGTGGCCACCGAAGCGGCGGGCGAAGGCATCAACCTTCAGTTCTGCCATCTCATGATAAATTATGACCTGCCCTGGAACCCCACCCGCCTTGAGCAGCGCCTTGGCCGCATCCACCGCATAGGCCAGAAACATGATGTGTATGTTTTCAATTTCGTGGCAGACGAATCCGAAGACGGCCAGCCCATCATCGAGGGCCGCATCCTGTCAACCCTGCTGTTAAAACTGGACCAGATGCGCGCCATCCTCAATGACCGCGTGTTCGATGTGGTGGGCGAGATCCTGTCCTTAAACCAGATCAACCTGCCAGAGATGTTGCGCGAGGCTGCCTATGATCCTCGGCGGCTGGAAGATTACATTGAACAGCTTCAAGACATGGACCCGGAGCGCCTGAAGTCCTACGAGCAGGCAACCGGCATAGCCCTGGCCAAGTCCAGCGTGGATTTTTCCGATTTTCAGAAAACCAATGTCGAGGTGGAAGAACGCCGCCTCATGCCCAAATATGTGGAGGAGCACTTCGTAAAGGCGGCCGCCGCAGTTGAGTTGAAGACCGAGCCAAGGGCCGATGGGTTGTGGCGCATACCCCATGTCTTGGCCGATCTGCGCTCCGACCGTCTCGAAGCAGTCCGGCAATACGGAAAATCCGAGAGCAGCTACAAAAAGGTCACCTTTCACAAGGAACACCTGGACCAGACACGGCACCTGGACGCCGTGCTCATGGGGCCGGGCCATTCCCTTTATGCTGCGGTGGATGAAAAACTCAACGCTGCCCTGGAAGGAACGCTTGGTGGGGCAGGTGCTTTCGTGGATGACCTGGCCGAAGCGCCCTACCAGCTTCATTTTTTCGAGGTCAGCATCAGGGGGCAGGACAGCCGGGGCAGGAACATCCCCTTGTTTGCGGAACTCATAGCGGTCAGGCAGGAACAGGGCTTGGGCAATCCGGGCGAACAATTTTCCATACTGCCTGCCGACTGCCTTCTTGATTTGCCATCTCATCCCTTGCCGCCAAATGCCATACCGGTTCTGGACGGTAAGCCAGCTTCGGACTTTGTAAAGATCTCCCACCAGATGGAAATGCGGCAGCAATGCCAGAAGGACAGGGAGCATTTTGCCCAGGTGTGCCGCGAGTATCTGGAAAAATCCTTTTCCGCAAGAATCCGCGCTGCCCAGGACAGGGTTATGCAGTTGTGCGCCAGGGAGAGGGATTCCCCGGAAATGGCTCTTGCCAGGCAGCGTGCTGAAAACGATTTGGAGGATTTGAAGAGCCTGCAAAAGGAGCGCATGGCCGGATTGTCCCGGTTGAGCGTTGCAAGGCACGGGCCTGTAAGGCACATAGCCACGGCCCTGGTTTTTCCGGCTGAACAGATGGATTCGGCCCAGCTTGCTGCCCTGGCCCAGGAAGCGGACCCTGCCCTGCGGCGCAGGATAGAGCTTGCCGCCGAGGACGCGGTGATCCAGTTCGAAAATTCCAGGGGCCGGGAGTGCGAGCGGGTCGGGCATATGAAAATCGGTTTCGACATCCGCAGCCTGGCCTCGCCGGACCCGGATACCGGATACCGCGATCCTGTCCTCGGGGTCAGACGCATCGAGGTGAAAGGGAGAAAACGCGGGCAGCCTATTCGCCTCACGCCCAATGAGTGGTATAAGGCTGTTCAGCTTGCCGAAACCTACTGGCTTTATGTGATATGGGACCCGCTGGATAATCCGGGCGCAGAACCCATTCGTATCCAGAACCCTGCCAAGCATCTGGACTATGCCAAGCGGGAGGTGGTTACGGCAAGGGTGTTCGAGATTCCGGCGGAAGCGATTTGCAAATTTGCGTAGCCTGGATTTTTTAGTTTTGTTATAATTAATTATGATTATGAGTAAAAATGACCAAGCACAACCATGAATTTCGTGACCCTGTTCATGTTTTCGTTCGCCTGGATACGGATGAACGCAGGGTTGTGGATTCCCGATCATTTCAGCGATTACGAGATATTCATCAGCTTGCAATGACCTATCTTGTTTATCCTGGAGCAACCCACCGCCGCTTTGAGCATTCCCTCGGCGTTATGGAATTGGCAACGAGGGTTTATAATGTGGTTACGGATCCAAGAAACCTTAAAGATTACAATAATACATTCAGCGAAATCGTGAGCGATCGAAAACGCCTCGACTGGCTATCCGTACTCAGGATGGCCGCTCTGCTTCATGATATTGGGCACCTGCCCTTTTCCCATGCAGCGGAGAAAGAGCTCCTTCCGGAAGGATGGACACATGAGACTCTTACCAAGGAACTGATCCTCTCAACTCCGATTCGCCAAGAACTGGAGAAGATGGACTTGCAGGCGGAAAAGGTGGTCAAGATCGCTCTTGGCCCGGAGGCGGCAACGGATTTTGAATTTTCGCCATGGGAAACCATTCTTGCGGAAATTATTGTCGGCGATGCCTTCGGCGTGGACCGCATGGATTATCTCCTTCGGGATTCTTTACACACAGGGGTGGCTTATGGGCGCTTTGACCACTACCGCCTGATTGACACCATGAGAATTTTGAAGGTTCCGCCTCCATCTCCAGGCAGTGGTGAAGAGGATAAGAGTGGCGATTTCTCCGAAACATCTATTCCAGAGCCTTCCTTTGCCCTTGGGGTGGAGGAGGGAGGTCTCCAATCCTCGGAAGCCATGATGCTTGCCCGGTATTTCATGTTTTCTCAAATGTATTTTCATCCCATAAGGCGAATATATGACATACATCTTAAAGACTTTCTTGCAGAAATGTTGGATGGAGGACGCTTTTCCACAGATACCGAGAAACACCTTTCCATAACAGACGCAGAAATTTTAGCAAAACTTCATGAAGCAGCGCGTGATGTTAGAAGTAAAGGGCATCTGCACGCCAAAAGGATCATCGACAGAGAGCATTTCAAGATGCTCTATGAAAGAAATCCAGATGATCAAAAAGCAAACACCGAAGCAGGAAAAGCTGTATATGAGGCTCTTTGCGATAAGTTCGGTGCTGACAAATTCCGTCACGACTCCTACCGCCAGAAGGGCGGGCCTCCCAATTATCCGGTTCAGATGCGGGATGACAGTATTGTTTCATCTTTGGCGATTTCCGAAGTCTTAAAGCATTTGCCTTTAGTATCGGTTGATTACATTTTTGCAGACCGAGAAGTTTTTCCAGCGGCAGAAGCGTGGTTGAAAAAGAACCGTAAAGATATTATCAAACCTATACTAAAGGAGGCGGAAAATGGAAAGGCTACTTAAGGACGCCCTGGTCACTCGCCTCATGCGGGAATTGAGGCAAAGGGGGAGTTGGTGCGGCGAGACCCACATTCAAAAAGCGAATTATTTTTTGCAGGAACTTTTCGAGGTTCCGCTCGATTTTCGTTACACCCTTTACTGGTATGGCCCCTTTTCTTTTGACCTGCGTGACGAGCTTACAGCCATGCGAGCTGATGGCTTAATTCAGATCGAGCCGGTGGACCCGCGGTTTGGCCCGAGACTCAAGCCCACGGATAAGGCGGAAAAGGTACAGGAACTCTTTCCCAGGTCAATGGCAAAATATGGCCCCCTGCTTGAATTTGTTGCGAATAAAGTTGAT
The DNA here is from genome assembly GCA_030018745.1 of Desulfatibacillaceae bacterium. GTDB lineage: Bacteria > Desulfobacterota > Desulfobacteria > Desulfobacterales > Desulfatibacillaceae > JAGVAW01. Next base: position 4,218 of record JASEHB010000034.1, read on the forward strand.
ACAAAAAATGTCGCTGAACTGGAAAGGTTTGCAACAGGTTTGTTCGTTACCCGTAAGCTTGGCCAAGAGGCATCTGTCGAGAGCAGGAAGGATAAACTAATGCGCGTGAAGCCTCATGTTAAAGACAAATCCGCCATCGGTGCGATTCAGGATGTGGATTCGATAATAAGGGAGGCCCAGGCCCTGATGCTTGAACAGGCGCAGGCTCAAAAGCCAAAGAGCGCACCTTTCCCTTGAACCCCGGTAGGGCGGTAAATGTTTTCGTAGGATGCCATACCTAAAAAAGAAGTCAGGATTTTTTGCCGATGTCGCTCTGGATCAGCTTGGACACCGAGGGCATTCCGGTTTCTTCAAGTAGCGTATCAACATGCATGTCACTCCGGACGCCGAAATCCCGGTTGTATTGCCGTTCCAGGGTGCCGACATGCTTGTCGTCCCGGGTGTCCCGAAGACGGCCATTTTGGTTTCGAGAGCGTTCGCCTCTCATGCCTGGTGCATCTGCCATTTTTCTTGCCTCCAGCATAAAGGTTACACCACAGGTAGTGGCACATAGAATATTCATACACCACATATCGAATAAAGTCAAGGGGACTGAATGACCGACCGCCGCCTCATCGAAGACTACCTCCCCATCCAGGCCATCAGCAAGGCCGCGTCAAGTGAGCCACGGACCAAGGGGCACTTGTCCACCATGCACATCTGGCGGGCGAGGCGTCCTTTGGTGGCTTGCAGGGCTGCTGTGTATGGCGCTTTGGTGCCCCTTGACCAGTTTGTACCAAATAACGCCCCCTCTGAAAATCAGGCTGGTTTAGCGCGAGCAAACGCGGCAAACAAGGTTAAAACCCTTTGTACATATAATACCTCAATAGGTTTTGTGCGTGATGCCCAGCAGGATATTTTAGGTGCCCATGCCGTCAGGCTTACAGAGGAACTGCTACACGCACAGCCTGGAGGGCAGGCCCCGGCCCATGTTGGACAGGGTGAGTTTGAGGGCGGCAAAGTAAGGGTTTCCGATATAATGGAAGGCCGCGCGCCCCGGCCCCGCCTTTTGGATATGTTTGCAGGCGGAGGCGCCATACCCCTTGAGGCGGCGCGCCTTGGGTGTGAATCCCATGCTGTTGACATAAACCCTGTGGCTTTTCTCATCATGCTTTGCACCACAACCTTTCCCCAGAAGTATGGGCCCAAACTGGCCGATGATGTTGAAAAATGGGGGAGGCAGGTATTGGATAAGACAAGGGATTCGGTGGCCGAAGTCCTTACCTCCATACCCTACACACCTACGGACAAGAGGCACCAGGAGGCACAGAAAAAAGGCCTTCTGCCCAAAGAACTTTCCATCGTTGCCCATTACTGGACCCGCACCATCCCATGCCCAAATCCTTCCTGCCGGGGCACAGTTCCGCTTTTCCGGCAGACATGGCTTCGTAAAAAGCCATCCGGCTATGTGGCGCTTAAGCCCATTCCTGACCACGGGCAGAAAGTTGTCCGTTTTCAGGTTCGGGAATCATCCCTTGAAACGGGTTTTGATTTTGACCCTGGTGAGGGCAGCCGTGGCTCGGCCACTATATGCCCTTTCTGCACATCCACGCTGGACGGCAAATATGTGCGCGAACATGGGAAAAGAGAGGGCTTTGGCCAGCAATTGATGTGTGTCATCACGCTTAATCCCGAAGGCTCCGGCAAATGGTTCCTCACGGATGAATCCCTGGCCGAAGGGGAGGAGGAGAAACAGTCCAGGGCCGAAAAACTGGCGGCAAAAATCGAAAAGGAACTCGGCCCCTCAAGCCTGGATGAAACAATACTTCCAACCGGAAATGCAGGACTGGCAACCGGAAAAAGCTATCTCTACGGGGTGGAGACCTTTCGCCACGCCTTCACTCCCAGGCAACGCTATATACTTTTAACCATGGCGCGGGAAATCCGCAGCGCCCACCAGGAAATGCTCGATCAGTGCATGGATAAAGACAGGGCTGATGCCATAACCACCTATCTTGGAATTTGGTTGAGCCGCCTAACGGATCGCTTCAGTTCCCTGGCCCGGTGGGATAATTCAGGGGAGAAAATCCAGGGCATAACCTCAATGAAGCGCTTCTCCATGTCCTGGGATTTCCCGGAAGTTAATATCTTTGGCGGGGCATCAGGCGATGCAATGGGTAATCTTGGGTTCATAACCGCAGTTATCCGGCAAGAGGGGATATACAAAAATCCGGTGCATTGCCAGCGGGGATCAGCAACCAGCCTTCCCTTTGAAGATGGATTTTTTGATGCGGTTGTCACAGACCCCCCATACTATGACAATGAGAGCTACGCCGAGCTTTCGGATGTCTGCTATGTATGGCTTCGCCCTGCTGTTGGATTTCTCTACCCGGAACATTTTGCAACCAGTCTCACGCCCAAAAAAAAGGAGTGTGTGGCGGCAGCCTACCGCCAGGGCGGCACCAAAGAGGCGGCCCACCGCTTTTATGAGGATTCAATGGCCCAGGCCCTGCGAGAAGCCTGGCGCGTGACCAAAAAGGATGGAATACTTGTTCTGGTTTATGCCCACAAGACCACGGTGGGGTGGAGCACCCTGGTGGAAGCCCTTAAAAATGCAGGATACGAGGTGGTTGAAGCCTGGCCCATTGAAACGGAAACAAAGGCCAGGGTTGCCCATCAGGGAGATGCAGCTCTTGCGTCCAGCATTTTTCTGGTGGCCAGAAAAAGGGAGGGCCAGACCATTGGCTCCTATGAAAACGAGGTGCAGCCGGAGCTTAAGCAGATTGTTCGTGAGCGGGTGAAGGCGCTTTGGAAGCAGGGAATATCCGGGGCCAATCTGCTTATCGCCTGCGTTGGTGCGGGCCTGCGGGCCTTCACCAAGTATGCCAAGGTGGAGTATGCCAACGGCGAGCCTGTTCCGGCGGAAAGATTTTTAGCCGAGATCGAAACCGTGGTCCTGGACAACATCCTTCGCCGCCTGTCCAAAGAAGTGGGGAGCAACGGCCACACCATCAGCCTGGACGGCCTGGACCCGGCCACCCGCTTTTATGTTCTGTGGCGATACACCTACCGCTTTGCACCTCTTGATGCGGGTGAGGCCATCATCTTTGCCAACGGAACCCATGTGGAACTGGACGGGCAAAACGGCCTGTCCGCCGGAACCAATGCCCTGCTTGAAAAGATAAAGGGCAAATATCGGATGCGGGATTTTACGGAGCGCGGCAAAAACAGCAAGCTTGGCCTTCCTGCCGATGGAGCCGAGCCGCCGGTGATTGATTCTTTGCACCGCGTTCTGTGGCTCATGGAAAACAAACCAACGGCCCTGGCCGGGTTTTTAGGTGAAGCCAACCCCAAAAAGGAAACCATGCGCCTGGTGGCCCAGGTTTTGGCCGGCCCGGTGTTGAAGGGCGGAGAAATGGAAGGCTACTCCCCGCCCGAGGAGCTTGCCGCCCTGGCCAAGCTCACCGCCAACTGGAAGAGCGTGGTGGAGGATGCCACCTTCACCAAGACCGAAAAAAAAGACAGGGACAGCGGGCAGAGGCGACTATTTGAATAGGAGAGCATAATGACGCAAGCTGCGCCCAAACCATGGGCTCAAACCGTTTTGCTGCACCCGGATGTTTTATCCGAGGATTTTTCCGAGGACATTTTCGCCCTGGACCTTGGCCCCCTGGCTGACGGCAGCGGTTCCGTGCCCAAAGTGTACCGGGAGCCAGAGCGCTTTTTCCGTGCCTCGTTTGTGACTTCCGGCCAGCGCATTCTGCTAAAGGATGTGCTGTCCAGGCTCTCTGGGGGCCAGGGCGCCAGAGTGCTCAAGCTCATGACCCCCTTTGGCGGCGGCAAGTCTCACACACTGGCAACTGTTTTCCATGCGGCCACCAGCCGGGCGGCCCTGAATACGATTCCCGAAGGTAAAGAACTGCCGGACTGCCCCAAGGCAAATGTCGCTGTTTTTGACGGACAGTTTTTTGATGCCGTGGCCGGAAAGGAACTCCCGGGCAGTCAGGGTTGGCGCGCCCTCACCCTGTGGGGCTGGATCGCCTGGAAGCTCAAGGGTGAAGCTGGGTACAATCTGGTGCGCGAGCACGATCAGACCCGTGTTGCTCCGGGCGGGGACACCATACTAACCCTTCTGGGGGACGACCCCAACCTGATACTTCTGGACGAAGTCCTCCATTATCTAATCAGCGCCGGGGGCGTGAAGGCCGAGCAGACCACATTGCGGGACGAGACCATAACATTCATCCAGAAGCTCACCGTGGCCGTGTCCAACACCAAACGGACGGCAATGGTTTTTTCCCTGCAATCCAGCAAGAGGGAATCCCTGGATTATGTGAATCTCCTGCAGACCATAGATCACATGGCAGCACGCAAGGACCAGAGGCGGGAACCTGTGGTGGATGATGAAGTTTTGAAGGTCATCCAGCGCAGGCTTATTGCCCAACGGCCGGAGGAAAACCAGACCGCGCCCACTGCCCAGGCTTTTCAGGATGTCCTTGCCCGTATGCGCCGGGCCTATGCCACAAGCGAGAGCCAGGCCCAGGAAGCGGACGAAGAAGCCAACGCACTCTATCAGCGCATCCAGTCGGCCTATCCTTTTCATCCGGCCCTCATAGACCTGATGCGCGAACGATGGGCCGCCATCCCGGATTTCCAGCGGACCCGTGGCGCGCTCCGTTTTCTGGCCTCGTGCCTTCGTGCTGCACAAAAGGAAAGCTCCCCCCGTTTTTTACTTGGCCCGGGGGACATCCCCATGCACGACCACGAGGTGCGCATGGCCTTTTTCAAGGAGGTCGGCCAGCAAGAGGATTTCAAAGCCGTTCTGGAACACGATCTCATCGGGGCCAACGCACGGGTGAAAAAGATTGACGACCGCAGGGAAAGGGAAAGCGCGACCGAGGTTGGCAAACGGTCAGCCACCCGCCTGGCCACAGCCATCCTAATGTATTCCTTCGGCGGGTTGAAGAGGGGGGGCGATGACGATGATTATCTCCCGCCAGGGGTCACGGAATTCGATCTGCTGGCTGCCTGTGTAGGGCCAAACCTGGACAGCACCACCATTCAGGCCTGCCTTAAGGAGTTGAAGGACCAGTGCCTGTATCTCCACTTTGACGGGACCCGCTACTGCTTTAAAAAGGATCCCAATGTCACCCTTCTTGTGGAGCAGGAGGCGGACATAGTTGGCCGAAGCAACACCCGTGTGGACGACAAGATCAAGGAGATGTTGGAGGAACGCCTGGCCGGTCACCGCGAGGCCATCATCTGGCCAAAAAGTTCCATGGACATCCCGGACAAGGAGCCACGATTCCTCATCGGGTATCTTCCCTTGGATGTGGCCTTCAAACCAAAGTCGGAAAAAGAGGAAATCTCACGGGAGTTTTTTGAGAAACACGGAGACAACCACCGCAAATACAGAAACGGGATCGCCCTGGCCATGCCGAGCCGGGAACAGGTGCCGGGGTTAAGGCGGGCCATCCGCTACCTTACGGCGGTCGAGCAGGTGGAGAAAAGAGCCAAGGACCACAATCTCACGGATTCCCAAAAAAGCCAGCTAAAGGAAAGAAGGCGCACAGAGGAGGCGGCTGTTGAGTCCGCCTTCCTCAAACTCTACCCGGATGTGTGGCTGCCCCGGATCGAGGGTGGCAAGATGGTGTGCGAGATAGTGGCCGCCGGAGGCCGACCGCTTCGGTCCACTCTTAACGATAAAAAGCGAGCCATGATACATGAGCGGGCAATGGAAACTCTCACCGAAATCCAAAGAAAGGTTTTCGATAAGCTGAACCCGGCCAAAATCGCCTCGTCCTTCAACCTGGGCTCCGGCGACAATCCGGTTTCGGGCGTCCGCGTGGCCGATGTGGTGGACGGATTTTTTTCCTTCCCCGGCTTTACCCGGCTTTTTTCCGACAAGGTTATCGGCAGGTCTGTGGCCAAGGGAGTTATGGATTGCGTGTTTGGCTACTACACAGGTTCGCCGCCGTCTATGGGAGAGGACGGCACCTATCAGGTAAATGAAGCTGCCGTGGTATTCGGAAAACAGGTGCCAGAGGATGAAATAGATTTGGAGGCCGGGTTCCTTATGTTGCCAGAGGCAAGACCCCGACCGGTTGCGCCTGCTGTGCCTCCGGATCAGCCAGCCCCGGAACCGACCGTCCCACCAACCCCTGGCCAAGGTCCTGGACCTCTTCCTCCTGATGGAACGCCACCCGATGTGCCTCCAGGACAAGGCGCAAGAAAGAGGGTGTCTATCCATTTTGCGGCCAATCGGGATAAACTTTTCGAGTCCTGGCAGGCCATCGCCAACCTCGCGGACATGGCTGGCACGGTTAGCATAAGCATCGAGGCCAACTCCGAAGACGGTTTTGACGAGAACAAGTTGAGGAACGCGGTGCTTGAGCCTTTGGAGGAAGCGGATTTGATAGAGGTTGAATAGGGGGAAGCATGCCAAGAATACAGAGAAAAATCGAAGTGTACTGCCTGACAATTTCCGGCTTGCCAGAAGGGACGGCGTACGGCCCCTTTTTAGATGGACTTCGCGGGCAAACCCGACCGGTTTCACAAATGGTGAAAAAGGAGAACGGGAAATCGCACGCATTGAATGAATCGCAGATGCGCAACCATCGTCTTCGGATGCGTTTTTTAAGTTTTACCAAGGGCCACCGGCCTGATGTGCTTGATACCAACCAGTTTTCCCTCCAGCCGAATCCATTAACACCAGAGCAGACAAATGTGGAATGGACGCATGTGCTTGGCGGGGTTAAAAATGGAAGGTATATGCTTCTGATAGAAAGAAACCATTCCGGTATTTGGCCGACCGCCCTGGAACGATATGTCCAGTGGATGATAGATGAGTTTTATGAGCCGGAGCCTATCGAAGGGGAAGAGGAGCAAGAGCCGGTAACGGTTAGTCTTGAAGCCGTGCCTGGCCAAGAATTTATTGAGAGGCTAAACGACTTGGATCGAATAATGGAGGCTACGGTTCGTGTTGTTAGGCCGAATCCTGGTTGGGCGGACTTGGAAAATGAATTGGGCGGTGTTGCTCAAGCTTCGGATGCTCATAAGTCCGAAGTTACCATGAAAGCTCGCAGGAATGAATCCCTTAATGACCAAGGTGGAA
>JASEHB010000578.1 GCA_030018745.1 Desulfatibacillaceae bacterium
ACCTGGAAGCAATGGCTGGCTGCCGGGCTTTTTTTCGGGCTGGGGCTTTTATCCAAATATACAATGGTGCTATTTGCCCCATGCGTCTATGTTTATGGGCTGCTGAACCCGGACCACCGCCCCAGGCTTTTTGGCATAAGGCCCTATGCAGGCCTTTTTGCGGGCTTCCTTCTTTTTACGCCTGTAATTGCCTGGAATGCGGCCCACGGCTGGAGCTCCGTGCGCCATGTGGCCTATATCGGCGGGGCAGAAGAATCCTTTGCCCTGCGCTTTGATTTTATGGGGGACTACCTTGCCTCCCAGGCCGCCCTTGTAACCCCGGTTCTGTTTGTGGCCGTGCTTATGGCATGGTGGCTTGCGGCAAGGGGCCGCTTTTCGCCCAAAAACTGGATGATATCCTACTGCTTCTGGACATCCTTTCCTGTTTTTGCCCTCTTTTTGCTGCTTTCGCTCAAAAGCAGGGTTTACGGCAACTGGCCCGGCGCCGGATTTCTAACGGCAAGCCTTCTGGCAGCAGCCTTCTTTGCCCCGCGCAGCAAGGGGACGGCCCTGCAAAATCCCCTTCCAAAACCCCGCTTCTGGAAGGCCTGCCTGATAAGCGCCTATATTGTAACCCTGCCCGTGCTGATTCAGACAGCCTGGCCGGTTCTGCCAATCCCCGTGAAGCTGGATCGCACCCTCACCGAGCTTTCCGGATGGGATCAGATTGGAATAACCGCAGGGACTTTGAAAGAATCCATGCCCGACCCGCAAAACACCTTCCTTTTCGGCCTGCGATACCAGGAGGCCAGCCAGTTGGCCTTCTACGCGCCGGGCAACCCGCAAACAGTCTCAATCAACCGCTGGGGCAGGCCCAATGTTTACGACTACTGGTGGGAGGATGAAGACCTTTTAGGGATGGACGCCATAGGCGTGGCCCGCGAAGGCAGCCTGCACGAGCAGGTTTTAACCCAGGTCTTTGAAAAGGTTGACCCGCCCATTGCCCTGCACATCAGGGTCAAGCGCCCCTTTTCAACAAGGCATCAGGATGTTAGAACCGTCTATCTTTACAGGGCATACGGCTTTAAAGGGGGCTTGAGATGGATTCCGCCCTCTGCAAGTGATATAAGAAAAACAGGATAGGACAAAACTTTTTCACAAAAAGTCTTGCAAGAGAGTTTGCCTTGTGTTAGCAAGCAAGGCCTTGATAGACCCTGTGGTGAGCGTAGCTCAGCTGGTGGTAGCCCCGGGTTGTGGCCTCGGAGGTCGTGGGTTCAAGTCCCATCGCTCACCCCATCCCAAAAAATTAAAGAAAAAGAAAATAGTTTTGCGGGGGAAAACTTTTTTGGTAAAAGGTTTTCCCCCGCACCCTCCCTTTCAAAAAACTTTAAGTTATTATTTAAAACAGTTATTGCCAAAGTGTTTTGGCCAAAGCGCCCAAGAAGGGTTTTAGGCAAGAGCTTGGCATCGGCAAAAAAGCAAGGTTGGGCGGCTCTTGAGCAAGGCAGGAAGGCGCGCCCAACAATTTGACCCATATAAAAAAGGATACGCCTGTGGCATGGTACGCCCCCTTTGACAAGGCAAGAGATTTCTGTGAGCAGCTCCCTGTGCCTGCTTTTGTGAAAAGGCCTGCAAACCGCTTTCGGGCTGTGAGCCTGATGTACGGCTTCTACTGGGTGATGCGCGGCACGGCCATGCGCTCAAAGGTTTTTGCAGACAGAATCGCCGAAAAGGACACCACCTTTGCCATGACCCTGAAGGATACGGGCGACAGGCGCTTTTTCACCTATTCGGGCGGAAAAGTCCGCACCAGCCTCAAAGGCCCGGAAAAGCCGGACTTCACCCTCATCTGGAAAGATGCCCCCTCCGGCGCAAAGGTGATGACAGACATGATGTTCCAGAAACCCAAGGTGCTCATGAAGGCCGTTATCGCCCAGGAGCTTCTCCTTGAAGGTGACGCAGCCCTCATCGGCTGGTTTCTGGAAACCCTCAACACCATGATGCGCGCCCTGAAAAACAAGCCGCCCAAAACCGCTGCGTAACAGCGATTTGAAACGACAAAAAAGATTTGCGGGGGGAAAACTTTTTTCCAAAAAAGTTTTCCCC
>JASEHB010000035.1 GCA_030018745.1 Desulfatibacillaceae bacterium
AGCATTTTGCAGAGAGGAACCTTTCCTCATCATAAAAAAAAGCCCCCTGGAACCTTATGGCTCCGGGGGGCTTTTTTACAGAACAGACACTGCAAAAAATGACCGCCTCCGCTTTTGCTGCAACCAGCTTTTGCTTTCGCCCCTTAATTATTTTTTCTTGAATATGGCCCGCCAGCCGGTGGCTGGCTGGCTCATGGGCCTGAAGATTTTGCTCACGCTGCCTGCCCGCTCGGTGATGTAGAAGGCGTTAGGATCAATCTGGCGGACAAGGCCAATCACCTGCTGAAGCTGCTTGCGGCGGCACACTATGTAAAGCTCGGTCACAGGGCCGGAAAGTCCTTCCCCGCAGAAGGTGGTCACGGCAAAGCCATGCTCCCGCATGATGGCAGCCATTTCAATGCCCTTTTTGGAGCTTATGATGCGAACCACCATGTTTCCGGCTGCTATGAATCTTTCCAGTTTTATGCCCACAACATTTCCCGTGGCAAAGCCCAGGGCATAAAAAAGGATGAGCATCGGCCTTTGAGTTATGGTTGTAACCACTGAACTTATAACCACAAGCCACAGGGTCACTTCCACAAAGCCCAGGGCAAAGGCGGTTACCGTGCGGCCATGAACTATGGCTATGGTGCGGATGGTGCCAAGCGACACATCAATAATGCGGAAAAAGAAAATCGCAAGCCCCCAAAGAAGGGTGGCCATATCCAGCCAGATTACATTATCCATATAAACCCTTGCATTACGGGGTCAGTCCCACAATAAATCTGCATCCACGACAGGCCCGTCTTTGCAGGCATGGAGAATTTTGCCTGAAACCGATTTCACGGCGCAGCCCAAGCATACGCCCATGCCGCAGGCCATGACCGTTTCCAGGCTCACCTGGCAGGGGGCCTTTGCATTGCGCGCCATCACCCCAACCACCTTGAGCATGGCCTGGGGCCCGCAGGCATAGACCTGCTGGCAGGAGTTGGCTTCCAGAATATCCGCCAGAAGATCTGTAACCATGCCTTTATCCCCTGCGCTTCCATCCTGGGTGGCCAGCAGCACCTCAAAGCCCAGTTCCTCAAACTCCCTTATGCAAAGCAGGTCTGCTGCCCTTTGCCCGCCCACAAGCACCTTGCAGGAAACGCCCTTTGCGGCCAGGGCTTTGCCCAGAAAAAACAGGGGCGCAACCCCAATGCCCCCTGCCACAAGGCAGGCATTTTTCAGGTTCTGGGGGATTTCAAAGCCATGCCCCAAAGGGCCAAGCAGGGAAAGGCTGTGGCCTGTTGGCAAGCCCGATAGAATGCGGGTGCCCTGGCCGACAATTTTGACAAGCAGGCGGACAAGGCTTTTATCGATTGTATTGTGTATGGAAAAGGGCCGCCGCAGAAGAGGCGAGAGGCCTTCATCCACCCTTGCCATAACAAACTGGCCCGGACGGGCCGATGCGGCAATATCCGGGCAAAGAAGATCCAGCAAAAATGTGTCCGGCCCCACAAAGGTCTTTTCAATAATTTTGGCTGGCTGCTGAAAATAGCTCAATTGGCGCTCTTCCCAAAACCTATGGCGCTTAAAAAGCGGCCCGTGGTTTTATTGCGGCGGAAACTGTAAAAAAGCTCCCCCTGGCAGAGGGTGCATCTTCCTGAAAAGGAGATATTTTCCAAGGGCACCCCTGCAAGCAGAAGCTGATGACGGGTGATTGCCCAAAAGTCAAAATGATTATCCCCCTTGCGGTAGAACCAGAAGCTTTCGGGCAGCTCGCTTTTGTAGTTCACAAACTGCGCGCAGCAGGGGCCAAGACTTGGGCCAACCCCCACAAGCAGATTGCGGGGGCGGCATCCGTAATTCTCCCTCATGACAGCAATGGTTGCAGCCGCCACATTTGCCACACTGCCCCGCCACCCTGCATGAACCGCAGCAACCACCCGAAAATGGGGGTCGCAAATCAGTATGGGCTGGCAGTCAGCAGTCGTGACCCCCAAAAAAATGCCGGGCCTATCTGTAACAAGGGCATCGGCGTCCTGGCCCACAAGCCATATCCGGTCTGCATTTTCAGGGGCATCCAGGCAAACCGCCCGCCTGCCGTGAACCTGGTTGGCAAGGGCAAGAACCCCGTCTCCCATAGTGTCCAGCGCCAGGTTCAGGTTGGTTTCCACAGCAACCGGGTCATCACCAGTTGAGCGGCCTGCATTAAGGGCCTCAAAAGGCCCCAGGCTTACACCGCCAAGCCGGGTGAAAACTCCATGGCAAAGCCCATCCACCCCTGCAAGGTGCTTGAACTCAAACATGGTAAGATTGTTGGCTTCCTTTTGAAGCATTTCCCTTAAACCGCTTAATTGGCCCCTGCCCTGCTACAAGATTGTGATGCTTTGTTGCTCAACAGGGCTTTTAAGACCGCTGTTTAATCCTCTCAATAATCTGCGAGGTGCTTACCCCTTCAAGCATTTCAATCCGCTCCACTCTGCCGCCTGCTGCAAGCACGGTATCTGCGCCAACTATCTTGTCTGCCGGCCAGTCTGCGCCTTTTACCAGGACATTGGGCACAAGCTCGGAGATCAAGGCTGCCGGGTCCGGCTCGGAGAAGATCACAACAAAATCCACGCAGCCAAGCCCGGCAAGCACCGCTGTGCGCTGCTCCTGGCTGATTATGGGCCTTTTTGGGCCTTTTATCCGCCTCACCGAAGAATCCGAGTTCACTGCCACAACAAGAACATCCCCCAAGCTGCGGGCCTTTTCCAGATAATCCACATGGCCTGCATGGAGGATGTCAAAGCAGCCGTTGGTGAAGACTACGGTTTTTCCTCTGGCCTTGGCATCTGCAAGGAGCTTGGCAAGCTCTGCCCGGTCTTTTATTTTAGACTTCATAGGCCTTTGGCACCCTTCTTGTGAGGCAGGGCAATTCCTTGCGGATGCGCGATAATACAGCCGGATCCAGCTTTGCCGTGATGTTGGCATCCCTTACGCCGGCCTGGGCCAGCTTTTGGCCCCAGGGGGAAAGAATGCGCGAATCCCCTGCAAAGGAAAGGCCGGGATCACTTCCGCAGCGGTTGGCGGCCACCACAAAAACCTGGTTTTCAACAGCCCTTGCACAGGTAAGGATATCCCAATGGGCAGCTCTGGCTTTAGGCCACTGGGCGCAGATAACGATAAACTGCGCTCCAGCCAGGGTTAGCGCCCTGGCAAGCTCCGGAAAACGCAGGTCAAAGCATATCATAAGACCCATTCTGCCAAAGCGGGTCACCACGGTGACAGCCCGGTTGCCTGCCTCAAAAAAGGATGGCTCGCTGCTGGCAGAAAACAGATGGACCTTGCGGTACTTGCCTATCACCCCGGCCTGGGGGTCCACCACAAAAGCCGTGTTGTAAATGCCCCGCCCGCCTTTTTCCGGCATACTGCCAACAACAAGGACATTGAACTTGGCCGCTGCCCTGGCTATGGCATCCAGATTATGGGGCGTGGCCTTTGCGTGTTCGGCAATATTGCGATTGTCAAAGCCGCAAGGCCACATTTCCGGCAGCACAACCATGTCTGCACCCCGCCCGGCAAGCTTTTCCACAGCACCAAGCGCCTTTTTAAGATTGGCAGGGTTATCACCCAGCTTGACGCCAAACTGGGCAACGCCAGCCGTGAAAGCAAGCATGGTAACAAGCGGATGAATCATGGCTTTTTCACTTTTCAACGCGGGCAAGGGTAAGAATGTCCACACGGGCTGCGCCGTTTTTTGCAAGAACCCTGGCGCATTCCCTGGCTGTCTCGCCGGTGGTCAGCACATCGTCAACCAAAAGAATCCTCTTTCCCTTAATTTTTTGGGGGCAGGATACGGCAAAAGCCCCGCGAATGTTTTGCGCCCTCTGTTTTTTGTTCATGCCCGCCTGCACGGGGGTATTGCGAATCCGCCTTAAAATCTGCCTGTCAATCGTTGGAAAGCGGGCGTCCTTTTTCCAGCCTTCCATCAAAAGCCAGGCCTGGTTAAAGCCCCGCCAGCCCAGCCTGCGCCCGTGAAGGGGTACAGGCAGCGCCAGGTCGTGGGCTGCAAGGGCATAATAGCGCAAAAAACCCCATTGGCAAAGCAGGGAAAGGGGCCTGGCCAAAGCCATGCGCCTGGCGTACTTGAAGGAGAGGATGGCATTTTTTGCCGGCCCATCGTAAATAAGTGCAGCCCTTGCAGTTGCAAAGGCAGGCCTGTTTTCCATGCACCTGCCGCAGGTATGGTTCGGGCCATTTTGGGAAGCAAAAGGCTCGCCGCACACAGTGCAGAAGGGCTGACTGACAGGTTTTATTTTCGTAACACAATCCGGGCAGAAACCTGTTAGGACAATCTGCTCAAAGGTTGCGGCCCCGGCATCAGCAATCGTGAAAACCCCATCCATAAATGAGCCGCAGCCAATGCACACGGGCGGATAGAGGGCGCGGGCCAAAGCCCCTGCCGTGCGCCTGCCAAGCCCGGCCAGCGCCCCGGCCCAAGCTGCCGCACCTGCAATAGCACCCACAGCCGCTCCCTTTATAGTGCCCTGTCTGGACATGGCTCTATCCTGCCAGCCGCTCCGCAACAGCCTTGCCGAACTGGGAGCACTTTACCAGAGTTGCGCCTGGCCGCTGCCGAGCCAGGTCGTAGGTCACAACCCCGGAGGCCACCGTTTCTGCCAGGGCCTTGCTCAAGGCTTTGGCTGCCTTGTCCCAGCCCATGTGCTCAAGCATCATGGCCCCGGAAAGGATGAGCGAGCCGGGATTAACCTTGTCCTGGCCAGCATACTTGGGCGCAGTGCCGTGGGTGGCCTCAAAAACAGCGCAGGCATCGCCTATGTTTGCACCTGGGGCCATGCCAAGCCCCCCCACCTGGGCTGCCAAGGCATCTGAAAGGTAATCCCCGTTAAGGTTGGGGGCTGCAATGACGCCAAACTCCTCGGGCCGCAAAAGCACCTGCTGAAAAAGCATATCCGCAATGCGATCCTTGATTACCACCTTCCCTTTGGGCGCAACCCCGCCATGCTCCTCCCAGAGCTTTGCCTCGGTTATGGTGTTTGTCGGGAAAAGCTCTGCGGCTGTCTCGTAGCCCCATTTTGCAAAGGCACCTTCCGTGAACTTCATTATGTTGCCCTTGTGCATGAGGGTGACGCTGCCATACCCCTTGTCCAGAGCATAGGCAACAGCCCGGCGCACAAGGCGCGCGGTGTTGGCGCGGCTTATGGGCTTTACCCCAAGCCCCGCGCCCGGTGGAACGGTTGCACCAAGGGTCTTTAAAAAATCGGCAAGCTTTTGGGCCTCAACCGAGCCGGATTCAAATTCAATGCCTGCATAAAGGTCTTCGGTGTTTTCGCGAAACACCACCATATTAACTTTTTGAGGCTCCTTTACCGGGCTTGGCACAGTGGGTATGTGGCGCACCGGGCGCACGCAGGCATAAAGGTCAAGCTTCTGGCGGATTGCCACATTAACGCTTCTTATGCCCCCGCCCACAGGCGTTGTTAAGGGGCCTTTTATGGCCACCACATGGTCAAGTATCTGATTTAAGGTTTCTTCGGGCAGCCAGCTTCCTGTCTGCTTGAAAGCCTTTTCTCCGGCCAGAACTTCCTTCCACACAATGGCCTTTTCTCCTCCAAAGGCCGCCTTCACCGCAGCATCAAGCACCATGCGGGTGGCGCGCCAGATATCAGGGCCTGTGCCGTCCCCCTCAATGAAGGGAATGATGGGAAAATCGGGCACATTGAGGCTTTTCTGTCCCTTTTGGCTCATCGTTGCCTTTCCTTATAATTTAACGGCCCGGCGCTGGCGCAGTACCTCGTAGAACAAAAGCGCGCCTGCCACCGAGGCGTTGAGGGTTGTAACCGGGCCGGATTGGGGTATGGAAAGCACCTGGTCGCAGCGCTCCCGCACCAGGCGGCCAAGCCCGGAGCCTTCTCCGCCTATTACTATGGCCAGAGGCCCGGCCAGGTCCGCATCCCAATAACTTGCCGGAGCATCGGCAGCAGCCCCCCAAACCCAGGCCCCGGCTTTTTTGGCGACCTCCATTGCCCGCACAAGGTTGGGAACAACAGCCACGGGCAGGTGCTCCAATGCTCCGGCAGAGGCTTTGGAAACCACCGGCGAAAGCGGGGCGCTGCGGCGGTTGGGAACCACCACGCCATGAACCCCGGCGCACAGGGCCGTGCGAACAATTGCCCCCAGGTTGCGCGGGTCTTCAATTCCATCGCAAAAAACAATAAAAAGGGGCTTTCCCGAAAGGGCCGCCTGCTCAAGAATTTCCTCCAGGGCAGCCTCCGGCAAAGGACTTGTGCGGGCGGCGATTCCCTGGTGGCCGGGCGGCAGGCTTCTAAAAAAATCCTCATCCACCCTTTTTATGGTTATGCCCCGCTCAAGGGCGGCATTTTCCGCAAGGGTTGCAGCCTCACCCTGGCGGCTTTTGGCAAGAAAAAGGCTGAAAACGCGCCTTTTGCCTGCACGCAGGGCCTCAAGCACAGGGTGAACACCAAAAAGCATTTCAGGAGGCTGTTTGCCCAAGAGCGCCTCCTTTTGTATGATTGAGCACTATGCTGCAAAGCTCGCGCACCGCGTTCTCCAGGTCGTCATTCACTATCTGATGGGCGAATTCATTCCTCTGATCCATCTCCCACTTTGCTGCTTCAAGCCTTTTGGCAATGGTCTGGCTGTCATCCGTACCCCGGTTTACAAGCCTCATTTCAAGGGCTTTCAAGGAAGGAGGCAGAACAAAAATTGTAACTGCATCAGGAAAGAGCTTCACAATCTGGCGCGCACCCTGAACATCAATGTCCAGAACAATGTTGGCGCCCCTCTGGATTGCATCGCGCAGATAATACTCGCTGGTTCCGTAATAATTGCCGTGAACTGTTGCCCATTCCGCCCAGCGGCCCTGCTCCATGCCCTTTTCAAACTGCTGCCTGCTGATGAAAAAATAATCCCTGCCGTCCTGCTCGCCCTTTCTGGGCGCACGGGTGGTTGCGGAAATGGAGTATTCCAGGCCCGGCACGCAGGCAAAGAGCCTTTTCAAAAGCGTGGTCTTGCCTGCGCCTGATGGTGCTGAAACAACAAAAAGGCTGCCTTTTTTCTCTTTTGTTGTCATGGGGCCAGGGCATCCTCGGCAAGGGTTTTGTCCTGCCTGTCCAAAAGCGCGGCATAGCGCAGGGAAATGGTTTCAGCCTGGACAGCGGAAAGCACAATGTGGTTGCTGTCCATGACGATTATGGAGCGGGTCTTTCTGCCGCAGGTGGCGTCAACCAGCCGCCCGTCCGCCTTGGCCTCGTCCTTTAAGCGGCGCATGGGCGCGGAGCTTGGGGTTACAATGGCCACAACCCTGTGGGCTGCAACGGTGTTGCCGAAACCTATGCTCAAAAGCGGCTCAAGCCTCTGGGATGATATAATTTTTCTGGAGCGCTCGCTGTCCATTATGCCCCCTTATGCCTTAAAGACCGGCTTATTCCACATTCTGAACCTGCTCGCGGATTTTCTCCACAAGGGTCTTGGCGTCCACCACCTTGTGGGAAAGTTCTGCCAAAGGCGACTTGGAACCCATTGTGGAAAACTCCCTGTGCAGCTCCTGGGCCAGAAAGTTGAGCTGGCGGCCTGAAGGCTCCTGGCCATCCATGATTGCCGTAAACTGGGCCACATGGCTGTAAGCCCTTACGATTTCCTCGGAAATATCTGCCTTGTCCGCCAGAAAGGCTGCCTCCTGGGCCATGCGTGCAGGGTCCAGATCCGCAGCATTTTGTGCAAGCGTGGCCATGCGCTGAACAAATCGCTCCTTTAAGATGGCAGGCAGCCCTCCCGCCAGATTTTGAATCTGCCCGGTGAGGGCCTTCACCTGATCCAGATGCCGCAAAAGGTCATCAGCAAGGGCTGCCCCCTCAATTTTGCGCATGGAGGCAAGCTCCTGGCAGGCCTGGATAACAGCCTTTTCCAGAACAGGCAAATGCTCTGCAATATCCGTTTCAGCGCGGGTCTGGGTTATAAGGCCGTCCTGGCGCAGAAAGTCCGATGCAGATACGGCAATGTCCAGGCCGGAAAGCAAAGCAATCTGCTTTATGGCCCCGGCAAAGGATTCAACAAGCTTTTCGTCAACAACAAAGACAGTATCTGCCTGGCCAACGCTGACAATCTCCACAAAAACATCAATGCGGCCACGGGCAAAGCGCTCCCTTAAAAGCCCCTTTATGCGCTCCTCCAGGTGTGCGTGGGTGCGTGGCAGGCGCACGGCAATATCCAGCGTGCGGCTGTTGACCGAGCGCATTTCCACACTTGCCGTAATTCCGTTTTCCGTGCAGGAGGCCCTGCCGAATGCTGTCATGGAAAGAACCATGATTTGTTTTCCTTTTTTTTAAGGTAAGCGCCCCGGCAGGGTTATAAAGCTCCGGATACGCCCCTTTTAATGTCAAAGAAATATTTTTTCCGCACCTGGAGCAAAAAATCCTGAATATCCCCTCCAGCATAATCCGGATAGGTCCAGGGCAGGGTCTGAAAGCCCTTGTTGGTGTAAATAAGGGTCAAATCCGCATAAACACCCTGGGTCAATGCTATGCGGTGCACAAAATTCTTGCCTGTGGCCAGCACAAAGCGCTCTGCTGCAAGGTAGCCCGGATCCACATTCAACCGCCTTGCGCCATCCGGGCCTGTAAACTGCTGCTCAATTTCCTGCGCCCAAAGCTTGGCCTCCACCAGGGCCAAAGGGGCAACAAGCTGCGAAAAAGAGGCCAGCCGCCGGAAAAGGGGCCAGCCCGTTTCCTTTTCGTAGTATCGGGTCTGGTCGAACACAAACCAGGGGCTTAAAATGTCAACAGGGCCAAACCGTTTTTGGGCAGCCGTTAAAAAAGGGGCGGCAAGCTTTTTGTCTGCCAGAAAAAAGCCTGCAACAAGCTTTACCGGGTTAAGAGGCCGCAGGGTGCTCATGGTTTTTTATGTCTGCCAGGGGCCTGGCCTCGTCAATGAGCATTATGGGGATGTCGTTGCGGATGGGGAAAAAGAGCTGGCACCCTTGGCAGACAAGGCCCTGGGGAACTTCGCTCAACTCCAGCTTGCCCCGGCAGCCGGGGCAGACAATTATTTCCACAAACCGCTGCTCTATGGGCATGGCAAAAACTCCTGTCAATTATAAAATAATTTTTAAATTACAATAAGTTATCTTGTTAGCCAAACCTTTTATGCCCTGACTTCACCCAGAAGCCCAGGCCCTTGCAGCCCTAAAAAACAACCTTGGCATTTTGTCATGGGCAACGCCCTGCGTCAACAAGGCGGAAAGGACCTGTGCTGCTTTTTAGCTGTCAGGGCCGGGATAGTTTTTCAATTTGTGGCGCATATTTTCCGGCACGGGCATTATGCGCCAGCGGCGATGGACCCACAGCCACTGCTCCGGGGCGCGGCGGATGGTGTTTTCCAGAACCTGATTGAAACGGATTGTGTTTGTTTCCACATCAGAGCGCAAATCTCCGGTGCGCTCCATTTCCATAGGCTCATGGAATTCCACACGGTAGCGGCCATCAGGCTCACGGAAGGAAAACACAGGGGCCACCAGAGCATTGTGCCGGATGGCCAAAAGTGCCAGCCCCTTGTTTGTGCAGGCAACCCGCCCGAAAAAATCCAGATACAGGCCTTCCGTGTAGTAGGCATTCTGATCCAGCAGTATGCCAACAGCCCCGCCCTGCCGGACTATTCTACTCACAAGACTTGCGCTGTTGTCCTTGTCTATAACCTGGTTGCCGGTGCGGCTCCGCATTTCGGTGAGCAGCCTGTCAAAGGCAGGCATATCCATTGCCCTGCCCATAACAAACAGGGGCTTTTCAAGAAAAAGGCTTGCAGCAATGGCCATGAGCTCCCAGTTGCCGAAATGCCCGGTAAGAAAAAAATAACCCCTGTCCTGCGCCAGGAGTTTTTGCAGATTCTCCAGGCCCTCAACCCTTACAACGCTATCAAGTTTGTCCTTGTTTATGCGCAAAAGCGAGGGCATTTCCAGGGCCACGATGGCAAGGTGGCGAAAAACCGCCTTTGCTGTGCGGTTTATCCAGATGATGTTTTTATCCGGATAGGCCTTTGCCAAATTGTCCCCGGCAATATCCCTGTGCCTTTTGTCCAAAAGCCACCAGAGCCGGGAGAGCGGATTTGCCAGCCGCACAAGAACTGACCGGGGAATGATAGCCAGCAGGGCAAGGCCCAGGCGAAAAAGCCTGTAAAGAAGCTGCTGGCTCATTGAAAGCCGGGGACCTGTTTTCATTTATCCTGCCCGTCCTTTTTTTCTTTCTGCCGCTCATTTTGCGGCAGCAGGGTATTTGCCGTGCCGGCAAGTGTAAGGAAAAAGGCAACAAGGGCCTGATACCAGCTGTAATAGATGTTGTAGCCCGTAAGCCCGGCCACCAGTAGCACGGCAGGCCAGGAAACAAGGCCCAGCCGCCAGCCTTTTGGGCTTGCAAAAACAAGCTTGCAGGCCCGCACAAAAAGCCAGGCAAATGCCCCAAGGCCGGCAATGCCCGTGGATGCCAGCAGCATGAGCGCCAGATTGTGGGCGTGGGTCTGCTCCACCCCGGCAAATACCCGCCCGCCGGGCGCAATGTAAGGCTCCACAGCTCCTGACGAGGCTACCTGGGTAAAAACATCCCTAAAAGCGGAAACGCCCGTGCCCAGAACCGGGTTCTCGTAGAACATGGCAAGGGAAACCCGCCATATCCATATTCGGTCATAAACGCTGATGAGATTGTGAAGATTCCAAATAAGGGTGGCGGCAACTCCGGCAACAAGAAAGCCTGCCAGTACCATCCACCCGGCAAGGCTTCTGCGCCCGGCCAGATGCCCGTAAATCAGGCCGAAAGCAACCCCACAAAAGGCTGCGACAATTGCTGTCCGGCTTTGTATCTGCAAAAGCTGGGCAGCGCCCAAAGCCGCCAGGGCAAAGAGCAAAAGACGGACCTTTGGGGAGAGCTTTTTATCCAAGGCTGCCCACACGCAGAAAAACGGGGTGCTGTATGCTGCAATGCCGCTTATGTTAAGGGCCTGATCCAGCTTGCCGGTGTAGCGGGCAGCGCTGCGGCCCAGAAGATCGTGCCCAAGCCCCAGGGCGGCAAGGGTATTGATCGCACCGACCCCAAGCGCGACAGCCAGGCCCCAAACCAGATGCCGCCCCACAGGCAGCCTTGTGTTCACATCCATAAGCGCAAGGCCAAAGAGCACAAAGCGGAAAAGAACAATGTCATGCGCCCAGCCCTTGCTGCCCGGCCCGTTTACCGCAAGGCTGACCACAACAACTGCAAACCAGATTAGCCAGGGCGCTGCAAGATTGAGGCGGAAAATTCTGAATATGGG
>JASEHB010000036.1:0-4925 GCA_030018745.1 Desulfatibacillaceae bacterium
AAGGGTCTGACAGCCCGCTACCAGGCCCTTCGCATAATGGCCGACCCTACCGCGGTCTGCCCGGAAAACCAGACAAAGGGCAAAAAGGAATAATTTTACCTTGTTTAAAACAAAGGCAGGGGCTTTTCTGCACTTGAGGCGGAAAACCCCTGCCTGCATATTTTTGTTGCCATGCAAATTAAAGCGCCGGAAGGCTGGGCCGCCAAAACCGCCGGAAGGCTGGGCCGCCAAAACCGCCGGAAGCTTTTCCCCTCAAAACAAAATTTTCAAGGAGGGCATCAATGAGAGAGGTTGTCATTGTTTCTGCCGTGCGCACGCCTCTTGGCGCATTCAACGGAGCACTTGCAGGCATGGGCGCCACGGATTTGGGCGCGCTTGTGATTTCTGAAGCGGTTTTACGGGCCGGCATAGAAAAAAGCGCGGTCAACGAGGTTATCATGGGCCAGGTTCTGCCTTTGGGCTACGGCCAGAACCCCGCCCGCCAAGCGGCTGTCAAGGCGGGAATGCCCTGGGAATGCGAGTGCCTCACCATCAACAAGGTGTGCGGCTCGGCCTTAAAAAGCGTAATGCTGGCAGCCCAGGCCATTGCCTGCAATGATGCAGATGTTGTTGTGGCTGGCGGCATGGAAAACATGAGCGCCGCCCCCTATTTTCTCAAAAAGGCCCGCACCGGCTTTCGCATGGGCCACGGCGAGATTCTTGACCACATGATCTATGACGGCCTGTGGGATCATGTTAACAACTTTCACATGGGCATGAGCAACGAGCTTTGCTCGGAAAAGTACGGCATTTCCCGCGAGGATCAGGATCGCTATGCAGCTATCTCCTATGGGCGCTCCCTGGAAAGCATAACAAGCGGTCGCTTCAAAAGCGAGATAATGCCCGTGGAGATTTCCTCTAAAAAAGGCGTGAAAGTTTTCGACACTGACGAATGCCCAAGGGAAACATCCTACGAGCTTCTTGCAGCCATGAAGCCTGCCTTTAAAAAGGACGGTGTTGGCACTGCCGGAAACGCCTCCATAATTTCAGACGGCGCAGCAGCCGTTGTGGTCATGGCAAAGGAAAAGGCCCTGGAGCTTGGCTGCACACCCCTTGTCACCATTGGCGCACAGGCATCTTACGGCATAGACATGAAGTTCGTGCTGGTGGCCCCCATCTGGGCCGTGCCAAAGGCCCTTAAAAAAGAGGGCATCTCCCTTGCCGAAGTTGACCTCTTTGAAATCAACGAGGCCTTTTCCGGCTCAACGGCTGCGGTCATAAAGGAGCTTAAGCTGGACATCGAAAAGGTGAATGTCAACGGCGGGTCCGTGGCTCTTGGCCACCCCATTGGCGCATCCGGCTGCCGGGTACTTGTAACCCTCATTCACGAAATGATTCGCCGGGATGTCAAAACCGGCTGCGCCTCCCTGTGCCTTGGCGGCGGCGAGGCAGTGGCACTGGTGGTGAAAAGATAAAGGCAAAAAGAAACTGCAAAAGGTTTTTTTGCAGGGGAAAACTTGATTTTGGAAAAAAGTTTTCCCCTGCACCCCTTTCAAAAAACTTAAAATATTATCAGTTTGTTAAGCAGCACATGGCCACTATTCAAGCAAAAACCCCCCGGCAGGCCAAGAGAAGGCTGCCGGGGGTTTGTTTTTGTCAGGGCAAAATGGCCTTTAAAAAGCGGCCTGAATGTAATCCCTTAATTGGGCAAGGCAATTATGCAGGTGCAAAGGCATTTTCCATGTAAAAGCCCAGCAGCCGGTCCTGGTCCTGGCTGGTTATAATGCGGGGAATCTCATTTATGGCAATATCCATTGCCAGTTCCAGCAGTTCCTCGCGAAGCTGAAGCTTTGTTTCAAGTATGCGGGCCTGGATGCGTATTTTGGCGTTTTCCATGAGCATGGTGCTTTCTGCGCGGGCGTCATCCACAATCTGCTTCCTCTCCTGCTCTGCCTGAAGCCGGGTCTGCTCCACAAGCTCAATTATCCACTTGTCGCGGGCAGCTATCTTTTCGTTAAGCTCCGCCATTTCCTGAATTACGCCCAAACGGCGCTTTTCAAGCTTTTCAAGCTGGTCCTCAACGAGTTTTCTTTGCTCGCCCAAAAAACCCATAAGGGGTTTTCTTAAGAATTTGACCAGCAAAAAGACCAGAATACAAAAGTTGATCCAAAGCATTACAACATCATAGGTGCCTCGCCATCCGGCTGCATCACTGGCAAAGGCGGGAGAAGCCGTTGCAAGCACCAGGAAGAACGCCAGGGCGCAGGCAAGGAAAAGCCTGCTGCCTGGAAAAAACGATTCCGTCGGTTTTTTTCCGGGCTTTGTCATGACAAGCCTGACCTCCTCTGCAAAACCTGCTCCACCATTAAAACCGAAACAGCACGGGCCTCTTCCTCCAAGGACTGGAGAGACCTGGCATACTCTGCCTCCAGCTCCAAAGCCGACTGCTGCCGGAGCTTGGCTATTTCATCGCGGGCCTCAACAAAGATCTGCTTGGCCTGATCATCGCTTTGCCGGGCCATTTCCGCCCTTATGGCGGCAGCATCGGCCCTGGCCAGGGCCTCATTTTTGGCAAGCTCTTTTTGCATGGCGCTCATCTGCGCCAAATTGGCCCGGATTTCATCTTCTGCATTGGAAATGACCTTTTCCCGCTCCGCCATTATTCCGTTTAAGGGCCGGAACATGAGGCGGTTGATGATAAACAGGAAGATCAAAAAGGACAGAAGCTGAATTACAAGCGTCTCATTTATGGAAATAAGAGCTATTTTTTCAACAACTTCCATGGGAATCCCCTTTTTTTGCGCGCCATTTTACAGACAAAGGAACTCTAACGCCCTATTGCAGGTAAAGAAAAAAGCGCACGCAAACCCTTATTTTAAACCACAAAGAGCAGCAGCAGGGCGATAACTAAAGAGTAAATACCCGTGGATTCAGAAACCGCCTGGCCCACAAGCATGGTGCGGGTGAGAAGGCCCGCCTCTTTGGGGTTTTTCCCGATAGCCTCGCAGGCCTTGGCTGCCACCATGCCTTCACCAACTCCGGGCCCTATGGCCCCCAGTCCCATTGAAATACCTGCTCCCAAAAAAGCTGCTGCCTTGATGAGATCCGCACCTTCGATGGCCATAAATCCTCCGTGTAAAGCGTTTAGTCCGCCCGTATCCTTTGGGCAAAAGAGTTTTGTTTTTCCGTCCGCCTGCGCGGCGGATGTTAAACCACATAAATCAGCACAAGGCTGATAACCATTGCATAAATGACTGTGGACTGGGACACGGCCATGCCAACCAGCATGATGCGGGTGATGACCTGTCCTGCTCCTGGGTTTCTTGCAACCCAGCGGACGCCGTTGCGGCCCACTTCGCCGCCTCCTATGGCAGGGCCAATGGCTCCAAAGCCAACGCACAGGCCCGCTGAAAGTAGCGCCATTGCCGGAGCCAGCGAGCTGTTTGCCTCATAGGTTCCAAATAAAAGGATAAAGCTTATAAGCAGGCCGAAAATGGCAGGACTCTGCACAACAGCTTGGCCAAGAAGCATTACCACTGTTACCGAGCTTGCGGATTCAGGCCGCCGGGCAATGCCCTCAACGCTTGCCTGGGCTGTTGTGCCTCCGCCAAGGCCCGACCCAATGGCTGCAAGCCCGGTTGCCAGCCCTGCACCCACAAGGGCCGCCCATGCGGGCCAGACCGGCATTGCGGAAAAATCTGTGTAAAGCAGAATAAAGGAAACCACCAGCGCAAAGATGGAGGGGGTTTGGCAGACAGCCGCGCCGATGAGCATATTGGTCATGAGTTTGTTGGCAACAGCAGGCTGGCGCACGGTACCCCGGCAAGCCTCGCCGGCCGGAAAGCCGGAGCCGATGCCCGCGCCTATGGCCCCGAACCCCATGGACAGGGCCGCGCCAATGATGGCCGCAGCAGTGAGCCAGCTGGGGTTGCTAAAGGAGGAAAACAGAAGAATCATGGCGACCACCAGTGCAAAGATGGCGGCAGATTCCGCCACAGCCTGGCCCACCAGCATGTCTTTCAGTACCACATTTGACTGGCTGGGGTTTCTGGCCATGGACTCATTTGCCACGGATGCGGTATATCCTTCGCCAATGGCTGCTCCTATGGCGCCAAGCCCTATGCAAAGGCCCCCTCCGAAGAAGGCTGCCGCACGCACCCATATCTGTGGTTCCCATTCCATCATCACTTCACCTGGACCGCTATGTAAACGATTGTTAGCATTGTGAAAACAAAGGCCTGAATTGTGCCGATGAACAGACTGAAAAAGGCCACCAGAAAGGGAGGCAGAATAAGGGAGAAGATAAGGTGGCTGACCACAAGAACAATTATCGACCCGCCCATTATATTGCCGAAAAGACGAAATGAAATGGAAATGACCTTGGCAATCTCACCGATGAGATTTAGGGGCATCATAAAAGGAAATGGCTGAAAATATTCCCTTGCATAGCCCCTAAACCCCTTGGCCTTTATTCCAGCGTAATGGGCTATGACAAAACCCATAAAGCCTAAAGAAAGCGGGGTGTTCAAATCCCTTGTGGGCTCGCTCATGTGGGGAATTGCCCCAAGCCAGTTGCTGACCAGAAGGAACATGAAAAGCGCTGTAATCATGGGTGCATATTTGCGGCCCAGTTCCTTGTCCAGGGCATCTTCAGTAAGGCTTGCAAACTGCCTTACAAAAAGCTCGCCCAACACCTGGACACTGTGAGGGACAAGGCTTTTTTTTCTCACAGAGAATATTCCCAGGATTAACAAAAGGGCTATGCTAATCCAGGTCATGAGAATCACATCAAGGTTGAACACCATGATACGATCCCCAAAAGGTACCAGTAATTGATGGACTTTCCCAAGGTCTTGCATAGTTCGGTCTTTTCCTGGCTACAGCTTTATTACAAGAGCATTCGTATTACGAGCCGTTTTAAAGACAGGTTTGTTTACCCTGAAGAG
>JASEHB010000036.1:4935-11189 GCA_030018745.1 Desulfatibacillaceae bacterium
GAGCGGAAATACCTTGAGCGGATGGGATCAACAATAAGGTGATCCGCCAAAATTGCTGCCTGGACGCATAACAGCCCTGCTGCCACAGCAAAAAAGGAGACGGCGGGAAGAAAAAAACCGGCAGCCAGCGCTGCCCCCATGACGGCAAAGCGAAGAAGTATTGAAGATAGGCTTTTAAAGGCCGAAGCTTTCCGGCTGCTTGCAAGCACCCGTGCAGGCAGGGCCACCGCCATCATTCCAAAGTTTAAAATGCTTGCCAGAACCCCAAGAAGAAATCCCTTGCCCTCCTGGGGATAGCCAAGACCGATGCCTGCGGCGCAGACAAGAATCCCAACAAGCAGGGCGGATTGGCCGTACCTTTTCAGGCAGGATTGTATGGAGTCTGTTTCACTCATCATCTTTAATGCTTTTGGCCTTGTCCTTGTTGGCAGGAGTTGAATCGTTCTTGTCTTGGTCAAACAACTCCATTATCTGGCGGTAGCACACCACAGCCCCGCCCGCAACCCCCAGCAAAATGAACACTGTTGTCAGAATGCCGGAAAGCCCCAGCAGGTCATCCAGCCATCTGCCAACAAAAAAGCAAAAAACCACGCAACCGGCCATTGTCAGGCCAAGCTGCATGACAATGGTCAGATCCCGTGCCCAGGGCTGGTTGCCTTTAAAATCAAAAAAGGTCACTCAATAGCGCCTTTTGCTTGTGAGACCAGAAGGTTAAGGGCGGCAAAAAGCCGTTCACACCCCTGTCCTGCCAGTCTTCAGACGGCATTGCTGGTTAACAGAGGCCTTTATCCTTGTCAACATAAAGTTTGACTGATTTTTTCCGGCAGGGCTTTGTATCGCGATCTGCCTGTTTGTGTTATAAATGGTTTTGTAATAATAGGCGCGTAGGCCTGCCTTTTTAGGCCGGATGCAGGGTAAGCCGCAAGCTTATAAATGATTTGGCCGCTATCTGGCCGGAGAAAGCAAGGCAAATGACTGACTCAAGCAAACAGAAGCGAACGGTCAAACCCAAAAAGAGGCCGCTGTTTTTCAGGGTGGCCCGTTTTTTTGTGTGGAGCACCCTTTTTGCAATTCTTGCAGGCATCTGCACGGGGGTGGGGCTATACCTGCACTTTGCCAGCGATCTGCCCCAGATAAACACCCTGATGGACTACCGCCCGCCGGTTGTGACCACCGTCTATTCCGATGACGGCATAAAACTGGCCGAACTCTTTAAGGAGAGAAGGTTTGTGATTGGGCTGGACCAGATGCCCGACCATCTGAAAAATGCCTTTGTAAGCGCCGAGGACTCCCGTTTTTATGAGCACAAGGGCCTTGATTTTTTAGGTATTTTGCGGGCGGCCATAAAGAACATCGAGGCCGGGGGAATTGTCCAGGGCGGAAGCACCATAACCCAGCAGGTCACCAAATCCTTTCTGCTTACCCCGGAAAGGAGCTTTTCCCGCAAAATCCGCGAGGCCATTCTTGCCCACAGGATTGATAACACATTTGATAAGGATGAAATTCTTTTCCTTTATCTTAACCAGATATATCTGGGTCAGGGCGCTTATGGGGTGGAGGCTGCGGCCAGGGCATATTTCGGCAAAAAGGCCCAGGACCTTGACCTGGCCGAAGCAACCATACTGGCAGGCCTGCCCAAGGCGCCTAGCCGCGATGACCCCATTCGTCATCCTGCACGGGCCAAGCAAAGGCAGATTTATGTTCTAAACCGCATGATTGAGGATGGCTATATAACCCAGGCCCAGGCAGCCCAGGCCCAGGACGCGCCTTTGAAATTTGCCTCGTCCGCCAATCTTTTTCTGGAGCATGCCCCCGATTATACGGAATATATAAGGCGCATGGTGCAGGATAAATACGGCGAGGATATGCTCTACAATGGCGGGCTTGTCATCCGCTCATCGGTGGATGTCCAGATGCAAAGGGCCGGGTATGCGGCCCTGCAAAAGGGTCTTAAAGAGCTTGACAAGCGCATTGGCTGGCGGGGTCCCATGCAAAAACTTGCCTCCGCACAGATGGATGCCTTTATTGAAGAGCTTGAAAAAAATCGGGAAAACAATCATCTTCTTGAGGGCATGGTGGTTACCGGCGTGGTGAAAGCGGTTTCCGATGAAAAGAAAACGACCCTTGTGAACATGGGCGGAGCAAGTGGAGAAATACCCATACGCAATATGCGCTGGGCCAGAACCCCTGACCCGGAAAAGGCTTACTTTGATGTCAGGATATCCAACCCATCCCAGGCCCTTTCCCCAGGGGATGTGATTCTGGTAAGGACGGTAAAGAAGCCTGAAGGAGAAGACCTCTGGGAGCTTGCCCTTGAGCAGGAGCCAGTAGTTCAGGGCGCAATTCTGTGTGTGGAGACAGGCACCGGCCAGGTCAAGGCCATGATAGGCGGATATGATTTTTCAAAAAGCCAGTTCAACCGCGCGGTTCAGGCCATCCGCCAGCCCGGCTCGGCCTTCAAGCCAATCATCTACGCCGCCGCCCTGGATCATCCGTCCAAAAACTTCACTCCAGCCACAAGACTCATTGACACGGCTATCGTCTTTCAGAATGAGTCAATGGATTTTGTATGGAAACCAAAAAATTATCAGCAAACCTTTTATGGCCCAACCCTCTTGAGGGAAGCCCTGGCCCACTCCAGAAATGTTGTAACCATAAAGATTCTTCAGGACATAGGTGTGAATTATGCCATAGATTACAGTCGGCGTCTTGGCATAAGCTCTCCCATTGCAAAGGATCTCTCCATTGCCCTGGGGTCTTCGGGCACAACCCTTCTGGAAATGGTTACCGCCTTTTCGGTTTTTGCCAATCAGGGCACCCTCATCAACCCGGCCTTTATTACGAGCGTAACAGACAGGGACGGCAGAGTTCTGGAAAGCTGGGAGCCAAAAGGCCGCCAGGCCATTGACGAGAGCACGGCCTTTGTGATGACCCATCTGCTTATGGGCGCGGTGGAAG
Source organism: Desulfatibacillaceae bacterium (assembly GCA_030018745.1). Taxonomy (GTDB): domain Bacteria; phylum Desulfobacterota; class Desulfobacteria; order Desulfobacterales; family Desulfatibacillaceae; genus JAGVAW01. Next base: position 7,894 of record JASEHB010000036.1, read on the forward strand.
ATGGCACCGGCTGGCGCGCCAAGGCCCTCCAGCGGCCCGTGGCAGGCAAGACCGGCACCACCAACGAACTCAATGATGCCTGGTTTGTGGGCTACACACCGGAATTTGTTACAGGCGTATGGGTGGGCTTTGACAGCAAGCAGCCCCTTGGCAAGGGCGAAACCGGCTCCCGCACTGCAAGCCCCATCTGGGTGGATTTCATGCAGGAGATTTTAAAGGACAGGCCAGTAAAAACCTTTCCTGTTTCCGATGGAGTTGTTTTTGCCCGCATAGACGCAGAAAGCGGGCTATTGGCAACGCCTCAATCCAAAAAAACGATTTTTGAAAGCTTTAAACGGGGTACAGCTCCAACAGAATATGCGCCCCTCCCCCAGCGGACCGGCATTCCCGGAGAACTTCCCCGCAGGGATGTAACCTCCGAGGAATTGATGAAAAAGGATATATGACCTCTTGTTCAGGCCTATGCCTGGCAAAAAAGAGCTGCATACAAAGTGAGCAAAAGGGGCCTTTCTTATAAAATGTAAGGAATGGCCCCTTTCTTATTGCACAAAAAATTTCCCACCGGCCTGGTCTTCTATTATCTGCATTCCTGTTAGCTCTTGCCAAGACCAAAGGGCCGTGTTATCGGAAAAAGGCCCTGCAAAGACAAAGCCTGTGCAGGGGGCGGCAAACAATCATACCCCGGACAAAGGGGTCCGATAAGCAAAAGGAGGCAGGAGCGTGCTGGAAGCATTGTTGACCTTGGGTCTTATGGGGCTTGTGGTGGGCGTTGGGCTTTCCCTCGCGTCCAAGATTTTCTATGTGTATGTTGACCCGCTCATTGTTGCTGTTGATTCGGCTCTACCGGGTGCAAACTGCGGCGGATGCGGCTATCCGGGTTGCTCGGCCAATGCCGAGGCCATTGTGCAGGGTAAAAGCGGCCCAGACTCCTGTGTGGCCGGAGGCGATGAGCTTACCCAGCAGATAGCAGCCCTTCTGGGCATGGAGGTGACAGCAAAAGAGCCTGACATAGCCAAGCCAGGCTGCTACTATTCCGTGAAAGATGCAGATACCAAGTACGATTACCTGGGAATAAACGATTGCCGGGCTGCGGCCCTTCTTTCCGGCGGAATGAAGGTTTGCAGCGTGGGATGCCTGGGGCTTGGCACCTGCGTGAAGGTATGCCCCTTTGGCGCCCTTACGATGGGCGCAGACGGCCTGCCAGTGGTGGATGTCAAGAAATGCACGGGGTGCGGCACCTGCGAGCGGGAATGCCCCAAGCACATAATCAAGCTTTCATCTGTAACCCGCCGCATACTGCGGGAATACACGGTGGACGACTGCACAACCCCCTGCCAGCGGGCCTGCCCGGCAGGCATTGATATCCGCCGCTATGTGGGCGCAATCGCCAAAGGCGATTTTGAAGGGGCCGTGCAGATAATAAAGGAGCGCAACCCCTTCCCGGCTGTCATAGGCCGCATCTGCCCCCACCCCTGCGAGCATGAATGCCGCAGAAATCTGGTGGATGAGTCTGTGGCCATCAACCCCCTCAAGCGCTTCTGCGCAGACCTTGAAATTGGCGCAAACAAGCGCAATCAGCCTTACAAGGCCCCTGCCACGGGCCGCAAACTTGCGGTCATCGGCGGCGGCATCCAGGGGCTTTCCACAGCCTTTTTCCTTGCGCGGCTCGGCCACAGCCCGGTTGTGTACGAGGCCACCGGCAATCTTGGCGGGCTTTTGCGCACGGCCATAAGCCAGACCCGCCTGCCCAGCGAGGTGCTGGACTGGGAAATTGAAGGCATCCGCGAAATGGGCGTTGAAACCCGGATCAACTCTCCTCTGGGGGGGCAGCTTTCAATAGCCGGGCTTTTAAGGGAAGGCCATGAATCCATTTTCCTGGCTGCCGGAGGCTGGGACAGCCGCCTGGAGCGCCTGGGCAGCGCAGACCCGGAGCCAGCGCAGCTTGGCCTTCGCCTGCTTATAGATGTTATTAAAAAGGGTGTACAGAATTTGCCTGGCCCGGTGGTGTTTGCCGGAGGCGGGAATGCGGCCCTTGAAGCTGCCCTTGGCAGCGGCAATGCTGTTGTGGTTCTTCGCACAGGCGAAGAGGGCCTGGATGAAAGCCTTGTAACAAATGCCCGTAAAACGGGCGTGGAAGTTATTTTCAACGCTGCGGTTTGTGCCCTGGGTGGGGAGGATGATATACTCAAACAGGTGGAAATTGCGAATCTTTTTACAGAAGAAAAGAGAAGCCTGCCTGCGGGCAGCCTTGTTGTGGCTGCTGGCCGGACTCCAGAACTCATTGTGAGGCGTGCTCCTCTGCCAGAGCCTGCCCAGGGCGAAAGCCCAAAGGAGCAGGACGATTCCGGCCCCATAGTGTGGGAAGCCCTGCCTGCCTACAAAAAACCCATGAGCGCCGGAGGGCTGGGAATGGCCTCCCCTGCTGATGCCATTGCAGACTTTTCCGCTGCGGTGGAGGCCATAGGAGCAGGCCGCAGGGCTGCGGCCAGCGTGCATATTCTGTTAACCAGCGGCAGCCTTGTTGTTGAAGGGGAGCTTCTCACGCCAACGGTTTTTGTGCAGGATGTTGCCGAGCTTTTTGATGTGACGCCGGTCCCGCGGGAAATCCCCCATAAGGCCGAGCCTGTCGAAGAGGAGGCGGCTTTTTCAAAGGAGCAGGCCATTGTAGAGGCATCCCGGTGCCTGCAATGCGGCTTGGTATGCTACCAGCACACGGCCTTGGGCAGCCAGCCTTTTAAGGAGAGCGCCTGAAATGGCAACAGAGCAGGGAATAGTTACACAGGTGACAGGCCCCCTTGCGGTTATAAAGACCATACGCACCGAGGCCTGCGAAGGTTGCGCCGCCCGCGATGGCTGCAAGATGCTTGGCGGAGGGCGGGAAGTGCTCATGGAGGTGGACAACGCCCTTGATGCAAAACCGGGCGATCTTGTCCGCATAAGCGTTTCGGACTCGGCCTTTCTCAAAGTTACATTTATGGTCTATCTCATCCCTGCGGTAATGTTTCTGGTGGGGGCCATAGCCGGACACAGCCAGGGGCCGCGCTTTTCTGACATGGATCCTGGTGTTCTGGGGGCGGCAACAGGCTTTGTCCTTATGGCCGTAACCTTCTTATTTGTGCGCCTTGTTGGCAACAAAATGGGCCAGACCCCCTCTTTCAGGCCGGTGATGATCAAAATTCTTGAGCACAATGTCAAAGATTGGGACTCCTGCCAAACACCCAACGAGCCTCAATAAAAACACAAAAGCCAGAGCCATAAAAAAACAAAACTGCCGTTTCACAACAGACCTGCCTACA
>JASEHB010000579.1 GCA_030018745.1 Desulfatibacillaceae bacterium
CCATGATAGCACAAAACTTTTAAATAGTATAGAACTTTCCGGACAGGACACTAGCGCAGCCGATGGCAAGCGTAGCCCAACAAGGCCATCCTTGCATATAAAGGCGGCAATAATCGGGAAAAGGGACGGGGGCTTTTGCAGGCTCTTGTTTCGTGTGGTTCGTGTTTTTCGTGGTTAAAGCTGTTGTTTTTTTGTTTTGCCAGATTCGCAGGTTGGGCTAGCGCAAGCGTAGCCCAACAATGCCGTCCGGTAAAAAAAATCGCCTTTTTCTATTGCTTTACCCCTTTGGCATTTTGTGTTAGGACTCGCACACTATGACTAATATCATAAGCATAACAAACCAGAAGGGAGGCGTGGGCAAGACCACCACGGCCACCAACCTTTCGGCAGCCCTTGCCAAGTGCAAGAAGCGCACCCTTCTGCTGGATCTGGACCCCCAGGGCAATGCCACCACGGGCATGGGCCTCAACAAAAAGGCCATGGACACCACCCTTTACCACGCGCTCATAGGCCAGGTGGGCATTGAAAGCATTGTCTATGGCACAGAGGTGGAGCATCTGGATGTGATTCCCTCCCGTACAGAGCTTGCGGGCATGGAAGCGGAAATCATGCAGAAGCCCCAAAGGGAGAACTTCCTCAAAAAGGCTGTTGAACCCCTGCATGAGCGCTACGATTACATCATAATAGACTGCCCGCCCTCCCTCTCGCTGCTCACCGTAAACGCCATGACAGCGGCCACCGGGCTTATCATCCCCCTGCAATGCGAATTCTACGCCCTTGAAGGTTTGGGCCAGCTCATACAGACCATCAGGCTCATCAAAAAGGGCTATAACCCCTCGCTGGGCGTGGCCGGCATTCTGCTCACCATGTTCGACCAGCGGGTGAACTTGAGCCATCAGGTGGCTGATGAGGCCATCCGCCATTTCAAAGACCTTGTTTTTGAAACACGCATTCCAAGAAATGTGCGCCTGGGCGAGGCCCCAAGCTTCGGCAAGCCCATTTTGCTCTACGACCCGCATTCCACCGGCGCAAAGAGCTACATGGCTTTAGCAAAGGAGCTTATAAAAAAGGATTCCAGACGCAAGGCCCAAACAGCATAGCCTTGCCCCAAGGCGCTGTCCTTATCTTGTTGCCCATCAGGGAAAAGACAATGAAAAAACCCGAAAAGCCCAAACGAAGCGTTCTTGGCAGGGGCCTGGATGCCCTGCTGCCGGATGTGAGCATTGTGGAGAATTCCGACCCTGCATTTTTCCAGTGCAGCGTTGACATGCTCCGGCCAAACCGCTTCCAGCCGCGAAAACGCTTTGAGGAGGAGGACCTGCGCGAGCTTGCAGAATCCATAGCCAGCCAGGGGGTTATTCAGCCCCTTGTGGTGCGCCGCTCAAACGGCGGCTATGAAATTGTGGCCGGAGAGCGCAGGCTGCGGGCCGCCCGCCTTGCAGGGCTTGACGCTGTTCCCGCTGTCTTGAGGGATGTTTCCGATGAGCAGATGCTTCTTCTGGCCATTGTGGAAAATATCCAGCGGGAGAACTTAAACCCCATGGAAGAGTGCGAGGGCTACCACCGGCTGGTTTCGGAATTTGCCTGCACCCAGGAGCAGGTGGCTGCCAAGGTGGGCAAGCCCCGCTCAACTGTCGCCAACTTCCTGCGCCTTAAAAACCTGCCCACCCAAATTCAGGACAGCCTGCGCGACAGCGTGATAACAATGGGCCACGCAAGGGCGCTTTTAGGCCTGGAAAACCACGCCCGGCAGATGCTTGCCTGGAAAGCGGTGTGCAACAAGGGCCTTACCGTGCGGGCCACAGAAGAGCTTGTGAACCAGCTCAAAACCGATTTCCCCAAAACAGAGCCACCCCCGCTCAAAAAACCGGCAGACATCCATCTTGCCAGCATTGCCGAGCAGTTGAGCCGCTCGCTTGGCGCAAAGGTGCAGATAAAAAGAAAAGGCAAAAAAGGAGTCCTGTCCATAGAGTTTTATGAGGATAGGGATCTGGAACGACTCCTCTCCCTCTTACAGTAGGGGCGGCCCCAGGAAAACGAGGGCTGCGTTACGCGGGGCA
>JASEHB010000580.1 GCA_030018745.1 Desulfatibacillaceae bacterium
CGACTAGAAAAGCCGTTTGCTGACTTGGTTTGCATAATACAAGGTTGGGTGGTTCCGCGCTTAACGCGCGGGTTCACCCAACAATGCCCTGAATCGTAGGTTGGGCTAGAAAATCCGGCAAATTTAGGCCGTTGGAAGGCAAAAGCCTGTTTCCGGATTTTTGTGGCCCAACAACAATCCGTTTTCCGTTTTGCCTTGCCGCCCTTGCCCTCCGGTCCCTGGTTTTGTTGGGCCACGCAAATCCGGAAAAAGGTCAAAGCCTTCCTGCATCTTTTTGTGCCGGATTTTCTAGCCCAACCTACGATTCTGCCCGGCTCGTGCGCCTTGCATACGCACCACCTGGAACCGCCAGGGGCTTTTGTGGCTGATGGGAAAATGGCTGCAAAAATCGTAGGTTGGGTGGTTCCTGCGCTTAAAGCGCAAGGTTCACCCAACAATATGCTTCTGAAATTGCGGTTTTTTGCCTTTTGAAAACAAAAGCGGGGGAGGGATTGTTTTCCCCTCCCCCGCCTTTGTTGCAGCCTGTCACAACCCGGCCTTTAGGCAAGGCGCAGGCTGGCCAGAAATACCGGGGTGGTGTGAAGGCGGAAGTGTGTGACAGAGCGGGAGACCAGCTTGCCGGATTCCTTTTCCACCAGGGTGCCAAAGCAGGTGGTGTGGGAAACGGGCAGGTTCCAGGGCCTTATGTTCACCTTTTCGCCGATAAAGTGGTAATCTTTATCCTTCACCTTAAAATCAAACGAGTAGCGGATTTTGCCCTCGGTAAAATAGGCAAGCTCCAGCGTGCCCTTGCATGGGGCCTTTTCGCAAAGGCCGCCCACCGTGACCGTGCCTTCAAGGGGCTGGGTGAAAAAGGAGCCGGAAAAGGGGTTGATCCAGGGGCCTATCTCTTTTGGCCCCCAGGTTACCTTGAATTCAAAGGGGAATTTGCCTGCTGGCCCCATGCCCGGCAAAAAGGTGTGCTCCCCGCTCATGACCTCGTCCATCACAAAGCCAAATCTTTTTTCGGCTATCATTTTTTTAAAGTCGCTCAAGCGTCCCATTTTTCTTTCCTTTCTTATTGTCCAGTCCGGAAAATCCTGTTCCAATAGCCCGGTTCAAATATGCCCCATCCGTCAAAAGAACTTGAAATTGCATTGAACTTACCCGGACAGGGCCATATCCGTTTAGCGCAGGCCGGTTTCATCCAGAAGCTTGTCGCAGTCCTTGCCAAGGAAGGTTAGCACCATTTTTGATGCAATGGTCGCCACCGGGCTTATGGAGCGCATGGCCACGCCCGCGTTGTTGATGACGCTCACCATTTCCACGGCCTTTTGCTTTTTAACGGCCTTGAATATGATTTTGGCCACGGTCTGGGGTTTCATGGAGTAAAGGGGCAGAAGCTTCATGGAAAGCTTTGCGCCCAAGGTGTCGCCTTCAATCTCTTTGTAAAAGCCCGTGTTGATCATGAAGGGATAGACCGTTGTAACCTTTATGTTGAACTTTTTCATTTCAAAGCGCAGAAGCTCGGAAAAAGCGCCCTGGGCCAGCTTGATTGTGGCGTAAGGCCCCCAGGTGGGCAGGCGGAAAAAGGCCTGGCCGGATGAGACATTGACAATGTGGCCTCCGCCCTGGCGGATCATGTGGGGCAAAAAGGCGTATGTGTGGTAGAGGGTGCCCCAGAAATTGACATCCATTATCTTTTTCCAGGTGGCGATGGGGGTTTCCAGCATTTCCCCGTTGTGGCCTATGCCAGCGTTGTTGATGAGTATGTCCAGGCCGCCAAGCTTTTCCACAATGTCGGCTGTCATTTCCTCCACAGCCTTTTGCTTGCCTATGTCCACCTTGTAGGTGAGGGGTCTTGGCCCCTTTGTCGCAAGCTCCTTGGCCGCTGCTTCCAGGTTCTTCTCGTCAATGTCGCTTAAAACCAGCTTGCAGCCAGCCGCCTGAAAAAGGTTTGCCATCTCCCGGCCAATGCCGTTTGCGCCCCCGGTTATCAAAACCCTTTTGCCTTCAATCTTTGCCATTTTGGCCTTGCCTCCTTTTTTGTTTTTGCCAGATTTTTTTTTCT
>JASEHB010000037.1:0-917 GCA_030018745.1 Desulfatibacillaceae bacterium
TGGGGTAGCTTTCCTTGCAGTGTCAATCCTTATGGGCCTTTTGGCAGTTGCCCGCAAAAGCATATAGGTTTTTCAACCCTGCTGCCGCGCTGTTTCGGGCGGGGTAAAAAGGCTCTTTATAAAAACAAGTTCCTTGGCTTGAAGGAGAAGCATAATGCTCAAGTTCACGCGAAAAGGTCGGTGGGCAAGACTTGCGGCCTGTACATCAGTATGCCTGATGTACCTGTGCCTGATCGCCGGCGGAATGCTGACCGTGGGCAATGGTCAGGCTGGCGCCGCAACTGTTGATTATAACCTGAAAACCGGCTGGAACGGCGTGGCCCTTGCCATTGGCGATTCAGGCTTTACAACCGCCGAGCAGTTGGGTCAGGCCATTCCCAACTGCATTGCCGTTTCCCGGTGGGATGCCCCGCTTCAGGGCTTCATTGACCACCCGGTGGGCACGGCCCAGGAGGACTTTGCCCTTGTGCCGGGCCAGGCCTATTTTGTTTTTGTGACCGCCGACACGGCGTGGAGCTTGAATGGCAATCCGCCTGTCTATGTCAATTTCCACTTCATCACCACCCAGACCACCAATGTGAGCGCCTTTTCCATTCCGCTTGACCGTGCGGATCTCAACACAGCGGAAAAGGTGGCCCAGGAGATTCCCAACTGCGACACAATATGGAAGTGGGACGGCCCTGGCCAGGGCTGGGTGGGTCATCCCATCGGGGTGGGCTTCAACAACTTTGCCGTGAAGCCCGGCGATGTTCTCATGGCGCGTGTCACGGCCGAAGGCTACTGGCCGGATCCTGATGAGAACGAGCCTCCTGTCATTGTTGTGAGCAATCCGGCGGATGGCTCAACCAGCGACATCGTACGGCCCCAGGTAGTTGTGGATTACAATGACGCCAAGTCGGGCATAGACAAGTCCACCT
>JASEHB010000037.1:927-9013 GCA_030018745.1 Desulfatibacillaceae bacterium
GCTTGACGGAACGGATGTGACCAACCAGTTTGTTGTGGGCGACAATCAGGCAACCTTCACTCCGGACCAGGACCTTGCAGGCGGTGCCCACAGCGTGATGGCCCGCATTGCCGACCGCAAGGGCAACATCGCCACAGACACGAGCAACTTCCAGATAGGCCAGGGCCTCCAAGCCCTGCCGGGCGCCACACCCACTTCGGGCTTCCCGCCGCTCACCGTGCGTTTCACCACCGCAGGCTTTGACCCCAACGGCACCATCACCCGCTATTTCTGGGACTACAACGGGGACGGCACATGGGACAACTCCGAGTGGGGAGTAGTGGGCGAGACCGTACCCATGGACCGGGACTGGGTTTTCAACCTTGCCGGCGTTTACAATGCCAAACTCATGGTGCGCAGCAACACCGGGGCCGAGGCCTCCACCATAATCACAATAACAGTCGGCAACAACCCGCCCACGGCAACGGCTTCGGCCAACCCGTCCAACGGCCCCATTCCGCTTCTTGTAAACTTTATAGGCCAGGGACAGGACACAGACGGCCAGATTGTGAAATACGAATGGGACTTTGACGGGGACGGCGTGTGGGATTACGAAAGCGCCACAACCGGCAACGCCCAGCACACCTACACCACAACCGGCACCAAGAGCGCGGTTTTCCGGGTGACAGACAACGAGGGCGCAACAGCCACGGCCCTTGCCACCACCACCACCATAAGGCCGGGGCCTGTCGGCTCGCCAACGGCTGTCATCAATGCCAACCCGGTTACCGCCAACACGCCGCTCAATGTGAACTTCAACGCCGGGCAGAGCCTTGACGGAGCCGGTGTCCAGGGCGGGGCGCTCACCTACAACTGGGACTTCACCAGTGATGGCACCTTTGACAGCCAGGTTGTGGCCCCTGCAAACAACTATCCTGATGCAGGAACGCACATCGCAACCCTGCAGGTCACGGACACCAACACGAACCTGTCCAGCATCGCCCAGCAGGTTATTTCCATCGGCATCAATGTAACTCTCACCATTCCCACCAACACGGCGGGCTTTTTAAACGGCCAGGATCAGCCGCTTGTCGGCACCAATGTGCGCTCCACCCTGTCTTCGGGCACGGAAGTGAGCATCTACATAAAGAACAGCCAGGGCGCCACGGTGAGAAACCTTGTGACCAACGCCCCAAGGGCTGCAGGAACCTATAACGACCTGTGGGACTGCCTGGACAACGCTGGCAACCCGGTCAATGACGGCATTTACTACGCTGTGCTGCAATACAAGGTGGACAACGAAATCCGCACCCTGGACCAGACCCTCACCACCGGCGGCGTGCGCGACACCCTGCCTTCGGGCAGCGGCAACAACACCCGCAATGTGGTTACAGGCACATTCAATCCCTACAACGACCAGCTTCTTCCGGTCATTTTCCGGCTCAACCCGGCCCAGGAGGTCACGCTTTTCATCGGGCCTTTGTGGACGGGCGATTACGAGGAGCGCACACGCACCATATTAAACCGTGTTCCCATGCCCACAGGCACCCACACCGCCTACTGGGACGGCTTTGACGATGACGGCAATGTGGCCCAGCGCCCGCCGGGAGACGAGCTTATCCTTGGCATGTGGCGCTACACACTGCCCACCAACGCCATCTACATAACCGGCGGGCGGCCCACCATAACCAACATGACAAGCCATCCCAACTACTTCTCGCCGGTCAACAAGACCTGCGTGGGTACTGGCGAGGCTTTGGATGTGACCTACACGGTGAGCGAGGATGTGGCCTTTGTGGAGCTTCAGGTGTTCGAGACCAAGAGCCGCACACGGGTTCGCACTGTGCGGATAAACAATGTTAATGCCGGGGAGAACCACATTTACTGGGACGGCAAAAACGACCAGGGCAACTTTGTGCAGGAGGGCGATTACCAGCTTGTGCTTTCCGCCACGGATGCCCAGGGCAACTCATCGCTTCTGGCTGCTGTCAATGTAGCAAGAGTGTACTACTAATAGCGAGGATGGGAGAGATGGAAATGGTCAAGACCAGCGGGCCCAAACACATAACGATCCTTGCCGTGGTTGCGGCTCTGGCTCTGTTGGCGGGTATTTTCATGTATCCGGCATCGGGCCTTGCCTACAACAAGCCCTGGGACCAGGGCCATGACGGCACATATCCTCAAAATCCCAACAACCCCAACAAGCCGCCAAAGCCGCCCAACAACCCCTGCAAAGGCTCCGGCTCGCCCATACTGCTGCAAACGGGCAACTTCATGCTGGGCTATATAGATATGGTGATGCAGGCCTGCGGTATGCCCATCAAAATAACCCGCATATATAACAGCTTTGATGAGCATGACGGGCTGTTCGGCTTTGGCTGGACGCTTTCCTACGGCATAAGGATTCTGCCTTCGGAAACCGTCAACAATGTGAGAAGCGCTGTCATACTCATGCCAAACGGCCAGCGTTTTGAGTTCGCCCGCAATGCGGACGGCTCCTACACCCGGCCGCCGGGAACCAGCTTTGATCTGGTCTTTGCCAACAACGAGTTTGTGCTCACCGACAACCTGAACCTGGAATACACCTTCAATGCAGCAGGCTACTGCACCAAAATTCAGGACAGGGCAGGCAACCAGGTGAGCCTTGCCTACGGCAACCTGGAAGGCTGCATAAGCACCATCGGGGACGGCGCGGGCAGGGCAATGACCTTCACCTACGGCCCCAACGGCAAAATAGCCTCCATCACGGACCCGGAAGGCAACACCATGCAGTACCAGTACGATGCTGCCGGCAACCTTGTCACCGTGATTGACCAGGAGGGCAACCAGACCACCTACACCTATGATGCGCGCCACCACATAACAAGCGTAAAGAACCACCTCAACGAGACGCTTATCACAGTCACTTACCAGGCAACCGAGCCTTGGCGCGTCACCCAGTACAAGGAAGGCGGGGAAACATGGACAATAACTTATGTTTCCGCCACCCGCACCCAGAAGCGTAACAGTTTGAACAACACTTTCACCTACGATTTTGACGCCAACGGCGTCATCACCCAGGTGACAAGCCACATGGGCAAGATCACCCAGCACGGCTATGACGGCCAGTACAACTACCAGTCCTACACAGACCCCAACAGCAATGTCACAACATTTGCCTACGATGCTGCGGGCAACCTTGTGCAGATAACGGATGCGGCCAACGCCAGCTTTGTCATGACCTATGACGCGGCTGGCAATGTGGACTCCATCACCGATGAAATGGGCCGCCAGGGCGCATTCGACTATGATGCACAGAGCAACCTCACACAGATAACCCAGCCCTTGGGCAACCCGGTGAATGTTACCTATGACGCGGCAGGCTACATTACCCAGATAACCCGCGGTGCCGACAGCCTCACCTTCACCAAGGACAACCATTGCAACCTCACGGGGCTTGTCTCTTCGGGCGGGGCCAACCTTGCTTTTGCTTATGACAACCTTGGCAATGTCACCTCTGTGACCGGCAGCGCGGGAACCGTTGGCTACTCCTACAACGCCCGCAACCAGATAACCCATGTAACAGACACCACAGGCGGCGTTACGGTTCTTGCCTACGACAACGCGGCAAGGCTTGCCCAGGTCACATTTCCCGGCGGCAACACGCTTGGCTTCACTTACAGCAAGCCCGCGGGCTACAGCACAACCGCTCCCACCCTTACGCAGATACAGTTCCAGGACGGCTCCACCTACACCTACGATTTCTGGAGCTTTGACAAGGTGAAAACCAAGATGGAGTCGGGGGTTATAACAAGGCAGTTCGCCTACGATGCAGACCAGCGCCTCACGGGTGTTACCATGCCCAGCGGCAGAACAGTCACCTATGTCTATGACAACGCAAACAATGTGATCGGCATAACCGACAGCGTTCTTGGGGCCATCAACCTGGAGTACGATGCGGTCAACCGGCTCACTGGCCTTGCCAATGCAGGGGACATCTCGGAAACCTTCCGCTACAACGCCGTGGGCAACCGCACCCGCTGGTTCAACGATCAGAATCTGCCCACGGATTACGCCTATGACGCAGCCAACCGGCTCACAGGCTGGACAGACACAACCGGTCAGGTCCATGCGGTCAACCCGCCTGCATCCGCGCCCGGAAAACATCTGACGCTTAACGATATCATCGGCCTTTATGCCAGCAGGCAGAACAACCGCCTGCTCTCGTACCTTGTGCAGCGCACGCCGGAGCAGCTTGTGGGGAGCTACGACTCCCTTTACATGGAATACAACCGCTATCTGGGCGGTATTCCCGAAACCCTGGCAACCGGCTTTTCCGTGTTCGTGCTGCCCTTTGCAGATCAGTACAGCGCACCGGGCGTGGTACCCATCACGGATTTTCTTGAACTCTACAAAAGGCTTGGACTTGGCTGGTAGCAATCACCTTGGAGCATGGGGGTTAAAATGACTCGCTTTGTTAAATACTCAATCGCCACGCTTGTGCTTGCGTGTCTGGGCTTTGCGGCAGGTTCAGCCCTGGCTGCTGATCTGGAATACATAAACCACGCCCAGGGTGTGGAATACACCTACACCCTAACGGTCACCAAGGGGCTTGCCAAAACAATTGTTGATGTGAAGCGCAGCGTTGTCAGCGTTTCGGGCAGCAACATCACCATTGACACAAGCTTTGACAACGCCCGCATGGAGCGCGGCGGCATTGTGCATCCGCTGGACAGCATGAACGGGCCGGCCACCCGCACGGTCATGGACACCCGCGGCGTTGTTCAGAGCGTGACAGCTTTGGGCGAGCTTGCCCAGATGTCCAATGAGCTTGGCGTTGCCATCAACCGCGACATCATGGCTTCCCTGGCTGTTAGCAGCTTCCCGGCCAACGATGTACCCGTGGGCCAGGGCTGGACAAAGACAGCCACCGCAGGCAATGACAACGCAACCTTCACCTACACGGTTCAGGCGGAAAATGTCACCCGCGGCGCTTACAACGATTGCGCCCGCATCAGCGTCACCTCGGCCTTCAACCTGTCCCAAGAGCGCGATATAACCCAGACCCGCAGCACCTCTTACACCCTGGGAAGCGTAACCGCCAACGGAAACATCTATTTTTCCGTTGGTGCAGGCAGGATTGTGGAAGTGGACCTGACAACTGATTACAAAACCCTTGATGTGACCGTGGACTACAACGGCAAGGCGCGTATTACGCCCGATGAATCCACCGTTAACGCGAATTTGGTCCTCCAGTAAGGTGCGGCCTCACAATGACGGGCTTTTGGGCTGATGATAAAAAAGCGGCTGCGGCGGTTTCTTGTTCTCCACAGGTATCTGCTGCCCTATCTGGACAAGCAGATACTCATCTACCTGTGCGCGCTGGGATTCATGTCCTTTGGCCTGGCAACGCCCTACCTGTCCCGTATGCTGGTGGATTACGGCCTTTTAAGGCAGGACAGGGAGGTTTTTCTTGCCATCATACTGTGCGGCATTGTGCTTTTCGTGTTTTCGTCAATCATCGGCGTGATCCAGGGCTACCTGTCGTTTTTTGTCAGCGTGCGCCTGGGCTTTGATTTAAGAAGCGACTATTACGGCACGGTCCTCAACAAGACCGTGGGGTTCTTTGAAAATCGCACCACCGGCGAGCTTTTGTACCGGATGACCGCAGACACGGGCGGCGTTGTGGGCCTTGTAACAGGCACCATACCCGGTTTGCTGCTCATGCTCATCCGCTTTGCCTTTATCCTGGCCATCTGCCTGTGGCTTTCGTGGAAGGCAACGCTCATGGTTCTTGTGGCATTGCCCCTTGCCTACCTTTTGAATCATTATTTCGGCAAGATGGGCTATGCGCTCAACAAGCAGTTGAACGAAAAGGGCCAGGCTGTTTCCTCCGACATACAGGACAGCCTTTCACGGGTTTTGCTCTTCAAGGCCTACGGCAGAGAGAATTTCGCTGTCAACAGTTACAGAAGGGCGGCCATAGCCCAGATAAGGGTCATGGTAAAAAACTTCTGGCTTGGCGTGGCAGGCGGGCAAAGCTCCCAGTACATAAACCATGTTTTCGGGCTGGGAGTGACGGTTTTTCTGGGGTTGAAAGTGTTAAGCGGCGCCATGACCCTGGGAAGCTACATTGCCTTGAGCATATACCTTATGCAGCTATACGGGATTTTGAAGTCATTCGGCGGGGCTTACCAGGGCTTTTTGGGCCAGTTTGTTTTTGTTGACCGCTACTTTGAGGTGGTTGACGAGGCCTCCATAGGACGCAGAAGGCCGGTAGCCCAGGCCCGGAAGTCCCCAGCCAAAGGCGCGGCGCCAGGCCTTGATGTGATGGGCCTTGAGGTCAGGGACCTGACCCTTGGCTACGGAGAAAAGCCACTGCTGGACGGCATTTCCTTTAAAGCCGCCCCTGGCCGGGCGGTGGCCATAACAGGCGGTTCGGGGGTTGGCAAAACAACCCTTGCAGCCCTTCTGGCCGGGCTGCACCAGCCCTGGAAGGGAAGCATTGCCGTTGACGGGCAGGATATCTGGACAATGGATGCTGGCCAAAGGCGCAAGGCGGTTGCCCTGGCCCTGCAGGAGCCGCTGCTTTTAAACCGCAGCCTTTTGGAGAACCTGCTTTTTGTAAGCGGCAAGAGCCAGGACCAAACAGTTGAAAAGGCCCTTGCAGCAGCGGAGCTTGACAGCCTTGTGCAAAACCACCCTGCCGGGAAAAATCTTCCGGTGGGCCAGGGAGGCCAGATGCTTTCCAGGGGCCAGGCCCAGAGGGTGGGGTTGGCCATGTCGCTCATGAAAAAGGCAAGGGTGCTCATTTTGGATGAGGCCACAAACCAGGTGGAGCCGGAAATTGAGGGGCGGATAATTGCAAATGTCCGCGCCCTGTTCCCAGAGGCCTGCCTTGTAATGCTTTCATGCAGGCCCGGCATTGCGGCTTATGCAGATGATGTCTTTGAGCTTACAGGCGGCAGGCTTGCCCCGGTGCAAAGCCAGGAAGGGCAGGGGGGCGGGCCATGAAAAGCCTTGAGCGCATTTTTGTGAAATGCATGACCCGCTCGTGGATTGCAGGGCCGCTGGTGCTGCTTCTTTTTGTGGCAATGGCCCTTGGGGTTGGCTGGATACTTGACAGCACAAGGGTTCTGGAGCGCCATCAGGCAGTAGGCGCCCTTTACCCGATTTTGCCCGAAAGAGGGCCTTACAGGCTTGCCCAGGGCGAAATACCTGCAAGGCTGGAGCTTAAAGGGACAGCATCTTTAAAGGAGATTTTAACGCCTCCGGCCGCCTTTGCGCTTGATGCAGGCGGGCAGTCCTTTCAGGCAAGGGTTATAGAGCAGTCGGCCCTTACCGAAGGGGTTGCTTCCATAAAGGAGCAGGAGAGCTATCTGATAGGAATTTCCCCCATCAGGGAGCCGGACTTGGAGGCAACTGTGCAGGGCCTGTTTGAGCAGGGCTTTCTGGCAATGGAAGTGGCAGTCAGAGGAGAAAAACTCTGGAAAGCGGCCATAAAAAAAACAGGGCTTTAGGCCTTGTCCTGGCCTGCGTGGCGGCAATGCTGGCGGCCTTTATGGGCAGCAGCCCGGTCTTTTGCCTGCCCCTTTCCTTTGGGGCGGATTTTGGCCGGGATCTGATAGTCTCCGGCCAGTATGAAAAGGCCAGGCAGTATTATCAGAACCAGGGGGCTAGCACCCCTGATGCAGCCGGGCTGATTGATTACCTGGATCTGCTCATCTGGACACGGCAGAACCTTACGGCAACACGGCGCTGCGGCAACACGGCGCTTTATGCCCTTGAAGGGGTTCTTCAGGGCCGGGAGGCGGATGCCCTTTGCCTTGAAGCAGAAAGGCTTTACAGGCAGATAGAGGAAAAGTTCTCCATTGATTACGGCCAAACCATTTCCATTTATCTTTATCCGGAGGAAATGGAAGCCCTTGTGTGGAAGGCTTATCCCTATTTGAGCCACTATCAGCTCACAGACGGAAAGGTTCATGTGTTTTTCGGCAGGGTGGGTCAATACGGGCAGATGGGCCACGAAATGGTTCATGCCATGACCTGGCAGATGGGGGCCTTTTGGGCAGGCAAAACGCCGGATTTTTTGATTGAGGGCCTTGCCGAGTATCTGGATGAAAGCCCC
>JASEHB010000037.1:9023-10581 GCA_030018745.1 Desulfatibacillaceae bacterium
GCAAAGCGGTTTGTTGAAAAGGGAGTCCATATTCCTGTTTCCAGGCTTTGGAACCAGGAGGATTTCCGGCGTGCGCCAAGGCTGGTGGCTTATGTGCAGGCAGGCTCCTTTGTTCGCTTTCTAGTAGAGGAGTTTGGCCTTGAAAAATTCAAACTGCTATATGCCCGGCCGGATTTGAAAGCTGTTTACGGCAAAAGCCTTTTGTGGCTGGAGGAGCAATGGCTCCTCAAGGTGCAGGGAACAGAGCTGGATGAAGGCGCAAGACGCATTGTGGATTACAGGATGAGCCTTGCCGCCTTATATGCTCATGAAAAGGGCCTGTTGAATATGCCCTGGGCAGGCTTTGCCGTGCATGAAGAAGCTGGTGAGGGCGTTTCCATCAATCAGGTTTTTGATGCCTCTCCGGCAAGCAGGCTGGGGTTAAGACCCCATGACAGAATCCTTGCCATTGATGGCAGGGCCGTAAGGCCGGGCATGGCCTGGGTCATAGGCGAGGCCATTTTTGAAAAAAGACCCGGCGAAGCTGTGGCGATTGCCATAAGCAGGCAGGGCATGATTATTGCCAAAAGGCTTTTTCTTGGCGCAAAGCCCATGTCAACAGGCCTGCCGCAAGATGCCCCGGCGCAGCCGGAGGGCGCAGGCAGGTAGTCATTATTTAAGGAACAGACGGCCTCTTTTTTCGGGCCGCCAAGGTGCAAGAAATGGAACAGCAGCAGGAAAAACTGACAGTAACCGATTTTATCCTTCGCCAGATAGCAGAGCTTTCAGGCAAACCGGGCCAGGTGCCGCCCCTTGCCCTGGATGAGCCTCTGAATCTGGACGGGAAGGCTGCGCCAAGTCTGTTGAAGCGCCTGGAATCGCGTTACGGCGTGGACCTTGCCGATGCTGCCGAAAACCTTTCCTGCCCCTTGACTGTTCTGGAGCTTAAAAACCTCATCACCAGCCGTGTAAAAACCCGTATGTCGGGCCAGGTTGATGCCAAAACAGTTTTTGAGAACTTTGTTTTCAACAACCGCTGCACGCATCTTACAAGCCCGTATGAGCTTAACATTGACACAACCTTCCGCTGCAATCTGCGCTGCATTTTCTGCTATGCAGACTCTGAAAAGCCTGACTGCGCAGCGGATGAAATGACCACAGAGCAGGTTTTCGATGTGCTGGAAAACTTTGCGGCCAACAACGGGGCCTTTGTGCTTTTCGGCGGGGGCGAGCCTTTTATCCGCGAGGATTTTCTGGACTTTGTGCGCTTTGCCAAGTCCAAGGGCCTGTGGACCTACATCATCAGCAACGGCTCGCTCATAACGCCTGAAATTGCGCGGGAATACGCCAAATATTACGACCCGGCCCACGACAAGATACAGATAAGCCTGGATGGCTCCTGCCCCAGGGTTCACGACAAGCAGCGGGGAGTTGTGGGCGCGTTTGAAATGACCGTTGCCGGCATAAAAAACCTTGTTGCCCAGGGCATACGGCCCATTTTGAACACTGTTGTAACCCGCGTGAATGTGGATGACATACCCAATCTGATTGATCTGGCGGTTTCCTTAAACGCCTTCAC
>JASEHB010000037.1:10591-11113 GCA_030018745.1 Desulfatibacillaceae bacterium
CGGGGCCGCAAGGGCCTGCTCCACGAAAAGCTTTCCATAAGCCAGGAGCAGGGGGAAAACCTTTTTGCCTATCTTAACAAACGGCGGGACGAGCTTTTGGGGGTCATGGGCATTGCAAGCGACAATGCCTGCGTTTTTCCCATGTCCACCAAGGCCATTCGTGATCAGTTTGAAAAAAGGCCGGGGATAGAGCCAAAAAGCTATGCCTGTGCGGCAGGCACCACCAAGGTTGCGGTGGCTCCCAACGGCGGCGTTGTGCCATGCTCTTATTTTTACGATTTTCCGGAGCTTTATGTCGGCTCGCTAAAAGAGCGCAGCCTTCAACAGATATGGGAGGATGACTCCCTGTGGGACCTTTACCGCAAACCCTTGCAGGTAAAGGGCAAATGTAAGCAATGCGGCTACCTTTACGCCTGCAAGACCGGGTGCCGGATCATGGCCTATGTGGCCACGGGCGATATGGGGGCTCCAGATTCTGGTTGCACCTATGATCCAAATAATGACTAAAGGGATCGGGAATCA
>JASEHB010000581.1 GCA_030018745.1 Desulfatibacillaceae bacterium
CCAGGCTCAACCGGGCGACAAGGCAGTATGCACTTCCAGGAATGCCTCGTAGGCCGGGCAATGACGCCCGAATCGCAGCCTTAATTGCCGGGCAGACTTAACCAGACGGCCTGCCATAATCATAAGCTCCTCAATCACCGTGCGGATGCGACGGCGCTTGGCCTTGTGGCGCACAGGAGAGTTCTTGCCTAAAAGCCCTTTCTGACCAATGAGCCGCAGGATATTGTACGCCATCCCCGCACAGGTCAGCACAAGCGCATTGGTGGCAAACTTGCCCGAAGGCAGCCGCTCCATGTCCAGGTCTGTCTTTATCTCACTGTGGAACTGCTCACTTGTGGCGTGCCCCTCGTATAGCGCAATCACCTTCTCTTCGGGAAGCAAAAGACTTGTCCACCAGCCCTCCAGCTCGATGTCCGGAACCACCAGCATCTGACCGGTCTTGTCTATCGTGCGTTCAGTCACCCGCACAACCCTCATGAAACGATACTTCTTGCCTTCCACCTCATGCATCTCATGCACGGTCATCACAGCGACCTTCTTGCCCGGACGGGGCTCGCTCACACGGCCCTCGCCAAAAACCTTTTGCCTCCAAAACCCCGGATCAGCTTTTCGGGGATTCCATTTGACGATATATGAGAGCTTCTTATATTCGCGAAGAGCCACAAGATTAATAATCGCGCAATGGGCTGAATCCAGACGCACCAGAAGCTGCTTTTTCGTCAAGCGGCGAGACCTGCGAACAACCTTGCCAAGAAAAGGCAAAAACTCTTTCTGGCTGTGCTGGCTGCCTTCCCGAAGATCCAGCCCTACGCACCAGCCCTCTTCACCAAGGTAGGCCGCTATGGGCGCGTATCCATCTTTGCCGTTATAGGTGCGGGACACCCCTTCTTTTTTGGTGTTGGAGTTGTCCATGGTGAAGACATCAATATCCAGGGGAACATGGCCCGTGGAAAGGGCAGTCACAAAAGCCCTGACGCTTTTGAGCATCTCTATGGATGCGTCTTGGGCCGCCTTGTCAAAAGCTTGCGCAAGACCATCAAAGCGCTGGCGCATAGTTTCCTTGGACGGTACCCTCCTGATGGACAACGCCGCCTTGAACCAGTCATCCTGGCGAACTCCCGCAACCGCCTCGAAGTCGCCTTTGCCTATGCACAAAAGACCCAAGTAGCTCTTGAGTACATCAGAATGTGAGGCGCTGGGATTGCCAGGCAGCAGATTGACCCTCCTGCAAAGCCCGGAGTGCCCGTTGAGCAAAATCCCTACCAGCTGAAGCCCTGAATATGCAGTGTAAAATTCGCTGTCCGATTTCTCAATGATGATTTTAGGCATGGCTTTTCACTTTCTGGGTGAAAGAATTCATGAAAAGCCATTAGCACTATTTTATATTTATATCAAGCTATTAAGCAAATTAAATCGCCTTTTTGCTGATGTGATCTTCACGGATTTAGGCTGATGATAAAACCGGGCAAGGCGGTCAAGGTGCTGGAGTATGATTCCTTTGCAGGGTGCCACAGGTAGGGGTGGCCCGGGGAACAAAGTTACCCGGGCGCGATAGCGCAATAGGTTTTGGAAACATTCCCAGGTTTGCGGCTGATAGCTTTTTGAATTTTAGGTGAAGACCTATTGTCCTTCGGGCCCAAAGCAACCAGTTGCTTTGGGCCACCCGCGGCCTTCTGGACAGACACACAGGCCTTGTCCGCTTTGGCTTTCGGGACTATGATTGCCAAATCGGCCGCTGGACAGCCAAGGACCCCATCGGCTTTGCCGCCGGAGATGTGGATCTTTTCGGGTATGTGGGAAATGATCCGGTGAATGCGGTTGACCCGTGGGGGTTATTATCTTATGAGGAAAATCGTCAAAGAAGAAAAGATATAAATTCCGGATACACTAATAAAATAATAAAAACAGGAGTAGGCTTATTAGTGGGAAAAGAAATCATAAAAAATTTTAGCAAAGCCGGATTAGGCGTTACTGCTGGTGAACTTATCATGTATTGCTTCAGACGGAATTGGACATTTCCACTTTTTGGTTTAGTATAGAGCCG
>JASEHB010000582.1 GCA_030018745.1 Desulfatibacillaceae bacterium
ATTATTCAACGAGTGTAAAATAATGTTGCCGCTTTTTTAGGTGCTTTCAACAATGCGTTTTTTATGCCTTTTACTTCTTTCATGCCTATTTGCCCTTCCTGCATGGGGCCTGCCTGATTCTTACACGGAAAAAGTCCTTTCAACGCCGGATCTCTACCAGGGTGACCGTCAGGCGCGGCTTCCCGGCGGCGGCAGGGGCTATTGCGCGCCGGTGGCGGTTTCCAACTCGCTTTTCTGGCTTGTCCAAAACGGGTTTGCAAACCTTTTGCCCTCCATAAACGGGCGGCCCATGACCCAGGCCCAGCTTGCAGGGCTTTTGGGCATGGGCAAGTACATGAACACAAGCCTTAAAAACGGCACAAGCCCTGCCGAGCTGATGCACGGGGTGGAGCTTTTCCTGACCGAGCAGGGCGCAGAGATTGAAATGCTTGCCTACCAGGGGTGGCGCGCCCATCAGGAGGAGTTTTCCACAGGCCGCTCAATCCCTGATCTTAACTGGATAAAGGAAGGGCTGCTGGGCAATTCCGGAGTTTGGCTGAACCTGGGCTGGTACAAATTCGACCCGGTTGCAAAAACATACACCCGTGTGGGCGGCCACTGGGTTACCCTTGTGGGGTACGGCATCGGCGAAAACGGCCTGCCGGACCCAGCTGTTCTTATAGTCCACGACCCGGCTGTGCGCGGGCGCAGGCTGGAAGTAAACCCCCCAAGCCAGGAGGGGGATGAAAGCCAGGTAACGCTGGAGGATGGAGGAGGAAAAGAGGCCTCTGTGCGCTTTGTTGCCGCGCCAAGAAGGGATCGGCTTCGCCTGGAGCCTATCCGCGAAGGCGTGCTGGCAAATGCAAAGCCAGACATCCAAATTCCTGCTGCCGGTTATTTCAAGGTTCTTGGCGCAGATTCCATCATACAAAGCGCAGACACGGCCATATTGGACGGAGTGGTTGTTCTGCGGCTTACACCCAACAGCAGCCTTGCCCCCCTTGAGCCGAGCGTGCTCGCTTACTGAAGGCCCTTTTCCGCACAAAGAAGTCCCTAAATTCCGTAAAAGGCCAGGCCATTGCCCAAACTTGTACGGGCAAGTGTTTGCGGCGGAAGAATATCCATGGACGGCAGGCGCAGAAGGTCATCAAAAAAACTGTTGCCGCAATCCGTGTTCACAAGAATCCGGTCAAGGTGCTCCCACTGATCACGGCAAAGGGTTAAAAGCTCGATGGGGCTTGTCTTGCCAGGGCAAAGGCTCACGCCTGCAAAATAGCCCCTGTTGAGAATCTCTCCGGCAATCCTGGGCGTAACATGGTCTATGACCACCTTTTTGCGGTCCAGCACAAAGCGGTCCAAAAAATCCAGAAGCGTGCGGGCCGTCTTCTCCTTGTTCATGCGGGGGGTGTGGATGCCGATAATTTTATTGCGTGCAAAGACCTCCCTGGCAAGATCAAGCTGGGCCGCCAGCACCTTCTTTTCCGGCCCCTTGCCCGTTTCCAGTCCTATTTCGCCAATTCCCAGGCACAGAGGGTCATCCAGCCGGGGAAGCAGAATTTGTGGGAGCTTTTCAGCAACAAGATCAGGGCAGATGTTTCGCGGGTGCACGCCGGTAAGATAAAAGCAGTAAAGGCCCTTTTCCCGCAGATTCCGCACTGTTTGGGCCTGCAAGTCAAGGTAGGCCACAAGGTCATCCATGTTTGCAATCTGCTGGCCCCAGGCCCAGGAAATGCAAAGGCAGCGACCGGCAACAAGCCTTTTTATCGCCTCCGGATGCCCCTGCTCCAGAATATCCAGGTGCATATGCGAGTCGCAGATAGCGGGTTTATATGGCGCCTTAAAAATATCCATACCCTGACACACCATTAAAAAATGCCCGGCAACCGGCAAAAAATCTCACTTATTTTCAAAGCCTTGTTGATTTTGATTTTAACAGACCTGGTGGATAGCTGCAAACTTTTATGGGGCAAGTCCAGAAAAACAAGGGCAAGGCGCACGAGCGAGAGGCGAGGGAGTGTACTCACAGCAAATCGTTGGTTCTTGCATTTCGCGCAAGAACCACC
>JASEHB010000583.1 GCA_030018745.1 Desulfatibacillaceae bacterium
TGCATTTTAACTTATTGAAAAGAAAAGATTTGCCAAAAAAAAGAAAACGGGCGCAGCCTTTTTCAAGGCCGCGCCCGCAATGCTTTTTATAAGGCTGTCAGGTTATTCCTGGGCCGAAACCGTTACGCTTATCTTGGTTTTGATGTCGCCCATAATATGAACAGGAACCTGGTATTGCCCCACTTCCTTGATGGGATCATCCATGCGGACCATGGAGCGCTCAATCTCAAATCCAAGCTCGGCAAGTTTTTCAACAACAAGCCGCCTGGATACCGAGCCGTAGAGACGGCCTTCCTCGCTCACCTTGGCCTTTATTTCAAGGTTCACTTCAGCCAGCAGCCCAGCCAGCTTAAGGGCGTTTTCCTTTAACTGGGCAACCTTTATTTCATATTCCTTGCGCTTGCGCTCCAGCAGAAGCTTGTTTGCCTCTGAAGAAAGAACAGCCAGCTTTTTGGGCAGCAGATAGTTTCTGGCATATCCGCGGGCCACCTTTACCTCGGTGCCAACAATGCCCAATTTATCAACAGTCTCTATGAGTATGACCTTCATTTCCGGTCCTTTCCGCGGCGTAAAGACGGCTTTTTGGGGATATCCGCCTCGTGCTCTGGCGTATTACGGCATATTTACCAATTCAGACAGCTGCTCCGGCAAACAGGCAAACCATTTGCCAGCAACGGCTGTAGAAAATTATTCGGGCACTGCTCCTACAAAGGGCAGCAGGGCAATGGCGCGAGCCTGTTTAATGGCCTGGGTGAGCGCGCGCTGATGCTTGGCGCAGGTGCCGGAAATACGGCGGGGCACTATTTTTCCGCGCTCGGTGGTGAAATACTTCAAGGCTCTGGGGTCCTTGTAATCAATCATTATATTTTTGTCCGCACAAAAACGGCAGACCTTTCTTCTGTGAAAAAAACGCTTCTTCCTCTTAAAGGGGCGTTGCATGGTTTTACCTCCTGACAGGGCTTGCAAAAAAGTTAATCCGTTTCATCGGAATCGGCATCAGAATCCCCGGACTCATCATCCTGGTCCGATTCATCATCATCCCTGGCCGCTTCTGCGCGGGCCTCCTCGATTGCCTTGATGCGCTCGGCTTCCTTGCGGGCCTTTTCGCGCTCGGCTTCGTCTTCAGCCTTTGCCTTGGCGGCAGCTTCTTCGGCGAGCTTGATTTTAAGCTGCTCAATGTCAACATTGTCGGCAAGCTTGACAGTGAGATACCTCAAGACCCGCTCGTCAATGCGCATTGTGCGCTCCAACTCCTTCACCACTGTACCAGTGGCGCAGTAGTCGGCAAGGATGTAAAAGCCGCGCTTGCGTTTTTTGACTTCGTAGGCAAGCTTTCGCGGCCCCCACTCGTCAAAACGGACGCAATAGCCCTGCTCGCCCTCGACAATGCCCGCAAAGCGCTCGACAACAGCCTTGCGGTCCTCATCAGGGAGATCAGGATCAGTGATAAAAAGGGTTTCGTACCGTTTCATTATGCCTCCTCACGGTTTAAAGCCCCGCGTCTCTGCGCGGAGCAAGGAGTATTCAGGTGCCTTTACGGCACCCAGGAAAGAAGATTTCATTACATGGCCTTGCCGGATATGTCAAGGTTATTTATGGTTTTTTTTCTGCAAGGACAAACAGGCGTATTGACTTGGAGAGCCTGCTGGCATACTAAAAAAGATTGCGGTTGTGCTGATTATGGAATTTCTTGCTCCGGAGAGAATAAAAATGGATTACAAAAAGACCTTAAACCTGCCGTCCACCGCCTTTCCCATGAAAGCCGACCTTTCGCGGCGGGAACCCCAGATTCTGGAAAAATGGTATTCTGAAGATCTTTACGGATTTTTGCGCAAGCAGTCTGCTGGCCGCAAAAAATTCATCCTCCATGACGGCCCCCCATATGCCAACGGCAACATCCATATCGGCACGGCATTGAACAAGATTTTAAAGGACATTATCGTGCGCTCCCGCCAGATGGCCGGGACCGATGCGGTTTATGTACCCGGATGGGACTGCCACGGCCTGCCCATTGAGCACAATGTTGACAAGCAGC
>JASEHB010000584.1 GCA_030018745.1 Desulfatibacillaceae bacterium
CAGCCCAAAGCCCGGCAAAGGGGCGCAAATGTATAGATTGGTTCTGACATTGTCCTTTCTGCTGCTTTTTATCCCTGCGCCCCAGGGCCTTTGGGCTGATTTGCTTTCGACCCAGGCTCCGCTGGCCGGTGTTATTCTTGGACTTTTTCTGTTTGTATTTGGCCTTTCCCTTGCCCTTACCAGCCCCATTCCTTCAAAAGCCGCCAAAGCCGTGAGCACCCAGGTCCAAGCCGTGCCTGCTCCCCAGCCTGTGGTTGCTGCCCCCAAAGACCGGCGCATAAAGCAAAAGGACATTGTTGACTATTTTCTGGAGATTTACCGCCATCAGATGAAGGCCGCGCCGGATGCCCCGGCAGACGCCCAGCTTGTGGAGACAAGGCGCGACACCAACACCAACCTTTATCTGCTGCGCGTGAAGCAGGGCGAAAAATGGTGCGAGCGCCGCATGACCATTGCAAACATCGGCGAGGATGCGGCAGCCAGGAGCCGGGTTTTCTATGTCATCTACAACAAGCATATCATTGTAAAAATCCCGCCAAAGCCGGTGACGGATTTTTCCATATACATCAACCAGATGCGCGGTGAATGGGCAATAGCGCGCAGGCTTGCCCCGCGGGACTGCATTGTGCCGCGCCTTGCTGGAATTTTGAGCCTCTACCACTCGTTTGCGGATATTCAGGGCCTTTCCTGGCAGGCCATTGAGGAAAAGTACATTGCCTGGGCCGCCAAGGTCCCCCGCTACCAGGAAAAGCTCATGATAAACGGGGCCTTTGCCTTTTTCATGGAGCTTTCCACAGAGAACTTTCTGGGCAAGGTCATTTTTGACCTTCACGATTCCCAGAAGCGCCTTGCAGATGAGTTAAGGGCCAACCCGGATATATGCAAGGATTCCCGCGTGTTTTCGGGCCGCTACGGCGACATGGACATTGGGCTGTGCTTTGATTTGCAGAGAATTTACCAGGGCCTGGAGCGCTCTGTGGCGGATGCCCTTGCCGACAAGCAGGACGGGGCGAGCTTTTCTTTGCACCGCCTTCCCCAGTGGTTCTGCGATTCTCTGGCGGGCTGCGAGCCGACCCACCAGGAAACGGGCTTGAAGCTTTCCACCCATAGGGCCGTAAGCCAGGCTGTGGCAAGGTGCATGGAGCAGCATGGAGAGAGCCTTGAGACTTATCGTGCAGCCATGAGCGACCATGTGGACCGCATATCCTTTCAGCAGAACAAACCCAAAATAGCGGGCCTTGTCACCAATATTCTGGATATGCTTGCCTGGCTCAACGAAAAAAAGGTGGCCCTGCGCGACATCAAACCCGACAACCTTCTTGTTGTGGGCGAGCCGGGCCAGTATCCGGGCTATCTTTCAACGCCGGAGCGCTTTGCCATAGGCTTTATTGATGTGGAAACATCGGTGGTTTTCGACCCGGACTGGGACGGGGAGATAAAGCAGCCGCCCCTGGCAGGCACCCCTGTTTACGCAACGGCCTCGCACCTTTTTGACAACGGGCTGATAAAAGCCCTTCTGGGCGATCTGCCCCTTGTGCTTCACCTGCAGGACTGGCACGCGGTTGTGGGGCTTATCTACAAGTCGGCGTTAAACCGCACCCTTTTTGAAAATGCAGCCAGAAACCTTGCTTCTGTTGCCAAGATAATGCAGTCCCCCCAGGCCCGCCACGAAAACCCCGCTCATTTTGCAAGGGAGGCAAGCCGGGTTTTCTGGAATGGGGCAGCAACGGAATTTCACCAGAAAATCCGCCGCCACAGGGCAGTCCTCTCCCAGTTGCAGGTTGCCGTGCCACCCTCGTGCAGGGGCATTCTGCTCTCGCAGATGGCGGACGCCAAAAAGGCCATTGATGAACGGATGTGCAAAAGGGTGGACAGCCAGACGGCTGTTGCAGGAGAGGCAGGCAAGGAAAAACTGCTTTCTGCAACCCAGAAGATGATTGTGCGAAAACGCAGGAAAATCCAGGATGAATCGCCGGAGCCAACAGATGGCCAGAAGGAGCTTCTCTGCCTTCTGGCAGACCTTTCAGGCTACA
>JASEHB010000585.1 GCA_030018745.1 Desulfatibacillaceae bacterium
CGTGCCGGTGCGGGGGGATTTTGCTGCGGTAATGCAAAAGCAAAAATGCAGCGGTAAAGAGCACACAGAAAAGCAGCACGCCAGCCGCCACAATCTTCTGCTCCCGCGCCAGGGTGGCCTGCCATTCAGAAGCTTCTATGTCCAGACCCACCACCAGAATCACCTCATTGGTGCGCGGGTCAATGACAGGGGCTATTGCAGAAAGAAAAACCCCGTATTCATCCGCAACCGGGCCTTCCACAAATGCGCGGGCCGTGCGGAATATGTCCAGGATTTCCTGGCTGGGCTGCATATAAACCGTGCCAACCGGCGAGGCCTGGGGGTCGTCCTTGGCATAGGATTCCGGGCCGAAAACCAGCTTATCATCCTTTAGCGCGATTGTGTAAATGCCCCGGAAGCCTAGCTTGTGGTGGTAGGCTGTCAAATGTGAGCGCAGGCGCAAAAACTGGGGAAGGTTCTCATCGGCATCTGTAAAGGAAAGGGCTTTTGCCTGCTGGGGGTTTATTGTTCTTGCAAGGGCTTCTGCCTGGAGCAGCAGGCTGTGTCTGATCTGCGCGTCCCGAATGGGCGTCTTCCACCGGGCAGCCTGAATCCCGCCAATTCCAAGCAGCAGAAAAAGGCACAATGCAAGCACAAGCCAGGAACCCTTTAACCCGGCCCTTTGAGTCGTCGGCCTATCGGTCATCTGCTTTTCTCTTTAAAGGCCTGCTGGTTAATGTTTCTCCCGGCCTCTTTGCTCCTGGCCCATTTGCTGCCCAAAAAAAGAGCCATGCCCCATCTTATCAGAAAAACACCCTTTGTGTGGAGAATACTTGCCACAAGTTATTTATGGCAGTCCGGCGCTGTCAAAACATGAGGAGAAGGTTTTCATCGGCCAGGCTTTTACGGAAACCTGATGGATTTTTTCCGATTTCCGGCAGTCGCTGTTGCTGCACAAACCGGCCTTGTGGTATCTTGGCAAAGGGTGCGGGTTGTGATATTAGAAACCATCCTGAAAATAAACCAAAAGCATGGGTAGTGGGGGCTTTTAATGGAAAAGCAGGGCGAGCCGGACATCTATTTGAGCAAGATGATGGGTATGCTTCTGGATGCTCTTGCCAGGATACCTTTTTTTAAGCATTTTAACGAGGAGGAGCGCAAGAAGGCCGCCAAATTCATGTTTTTTCTGGAATTTGCCCCCGGAGACACGGTTTTTAACGAGGGGGATTCCGGGGACTATGTCTGCTTTGTGGTGGACGGCGCCCTTGAGGTTTTCAAAAAAAGAAAATCCGGAAGCAATGCACCCATAAGCTGCCTCACAGCCGGTCATTCCCTTGGCATAATGGCGGTTCTTGACGACTATCCCCGCTCTGCAACGGTAAGGGCAAGCGCCCCCACGAGGGTCATCACCCTTTCCCGCAACAATTTCAACAACCTCATTGACAACCACCCAAGAACCGGAAACAAGATTTTAAAGGCAATAGCCAAAGAGCTTTCCATGCACCTGCGAGAAACCTCAACCGGTCTTGCGGAGCATCTGGACTGCAAGCCCCATCTCTAGCAGCAGTCAGTATCCTTTTTCACATCAGTTCTATTTTTCTTTCCGTAAAAACGGATTCGCATTGGCTTATGTGCTCGCGGCTCATCCATTTTTTCATGGCAGGGTTTCCTTCAACCCGGCAGGTTTGGCCTGTTTTTACGCATTTTTCAGGCCACAGCGGGTTGTAGGGCAGCAGAGCCGCTTTTTTTTGACCGTTTTTTTGCAGAAAATCGGCTATGGACTCAAGGTTTGATTTTGTATCGGTAATTCCCGGAACAAGGGGAGTGCGCGGCAGAAGCGAGAGCTTGCTGTTTCTGCTTGTTTTGGCCAATCGGGCAAAGTTTTCCAGAATCACCTGGTTATCTGCCCCGCAATGCTGGCGGGCAAGGGCCGGATTCAGGATTTTGATGTCAAAGTAGATTTCATCCAGCCAGGGCAGGGCAAGCTTTTCAAATTTTTCCCAGGAAAAAAGCCCGCAGGTCTCCAAAAGGGTGGAAATGCCCTCCT
>JASEHB010000586.1 GCA_030018745.1 Desulfatibacillaceae bacterium
TCGCCTTCTTCCACAAAGGGCGGGACCTGGATTTCAAGGCCTGTTTCAAGGGTCACGGGCTTGGTGTCGCCGGAAACCGAATCTCCCTTGGCCCAGGGGTCTGCCCTTGTAATTGTAAGATCCACAAAATTGGGCAGGGTTATGCCAATGGCCCTGCCGTCAAAAAACAGGATATCAAGCTCAAGGTTGTCAATGAGGTAGTTTATGGCATCCCCCACCTGCTCGGAAGTGAGCATCACCTGGTCGTAAGTGTTCATGTCCATGAAATAGAACTCATTTTCCTGCCGGTAGGAAAACTGCATCTTGCGCTCGTCCAGGCTGGCCGGCTCAAATGCATCGCCGGATCGGTAGGTGCGCTCCAAAAGCGAACCTGTGATGATGTTGCGCATCTTGCATTTGTAAAAGGCCACGCCTTTGCCCGGCTTCACAAACTGGACTTCAAGCATGACAAAAGGCTCTCCATCCACCATGATTTTGCTGTTTTTCCTCAATTCTCCTGCATTGATCATCGGCAATCACCTTAAAAGCCCGGAGCCTGTTTTTTTGGGGTCGCACCCAGGGCGAGGCATCCGGAGAAAAAGAAACTTTAAAAGAAAAATCCGCGCCTTGGTGCAAGGGCTTATAGACAATTTGGGCGGCCCTGTCAAACCTGCAATTGGCCTTGCAAAAGAAAGGTTTTGCAAGGGCCTGGCCGGAAATTTGACCTGAAATGACATTCCAAAGGCAAATTTTTGGTCTGCCCGTGGACGGGGGGGGCCAAAAAAGTTATTATGCGCCCACGCTCGGCCCTTATAAGGCTTTTTACAGGTTTGCCGGGCTTTACCTGATTGTTGAAATATTTTGGAGGTTTTGCATGGCATATTGGTTTGAGCAGGTTAAAAAGTTTGCAGAAAAGCTGGGCCTGCAGGTTACCCAGGAAAATCCCCAGACAGGGCTTTTGCTGGTGGAGGACAGGCCCAACGGCATAATGAACTGCCTTATTGACGCAGGGGGCGAGATTCTGGTCATTGAGCAGGCAGTGGCAATGGTTCCCATAAAAAAGCGGGAGCAGTTCTACGCCTTTTTGCTGACCACAAACCGCATTCTCCCCCACGGAGCCTTTGTGGTGGACTCCCGCGAGAAAATTGCCTATTTCCGCGACACCCACCGCTTTGACAAATTGCAGCCGGAAATGATTGAGGACTCTCTTCGCTCCCTGGAATGGTTCCTCACCAATCACGGGCCGGAACTGGCAAAGCTCTTAAGGGATGATCAGACAGTAGGCCATGCATGATGTTTTTTCCTGCGCTTCCGGCTGTAAGCGCCGTTGAATTGCAGGAAACGGTTCAAGGGGCGACGGACAGCCTTAATGGATTGCAAGGATGAGCCAGATTTTAAAACCCCTGGACAGGGAGCAGTTGCTCCGCGCTCTGGCGTATTTTACGCCCGCAGGCTTTGGAAGGGCTGTTGCAGACCTTGCTGATGCCAAACAATGCAAGCTTATGCCGCAAGAGGCCGCCTGCATAAAGGCCGGGGCCTGCCAAAAAAGGCTGGACGACTTTTGCATGGGCCGGGCCGCAGCCCACAGGGCGCTGGCAAACATAAATGCTGACAGGGGGCCGGTACTGAAAAGCGATTCCGGCCTGCCCCTGTGGCCACAGGGCTTTATTGGCTCAATCTCCCACAAGCAAAATGCGGCTGTTGCACTGGCAGGCCCCAAAGGAAGCCTCCTGGGTCTTGGCCTGGATTTGGAGTACAGGGCTGATCCCATAGGGGAGGCTGTTGCAAGGCGCATCTGCCTTGCTGAAGAACTGGCCTGGGTGTCGGCTGACAAGGCGCTTTTTCACCAGCGCACCCGAATGCTTTTTTCTGCAAAGGAATCAGTTTACAAGGCCTTTTTTGCGGCCTTTGGCGCAAAACCCGGCTTTCTGGACATCGCCCTTGCCTGGGATGAGGCAAAAAGCGCCTTTTTTGGCAGGATTATGCGGCCCCTGACAGCCTGCCCTAACGCAGAGAGCCTTGATCTTCTAGTACCCTGCGCGCTG
>JASEHB010000038.1 GCA_030018745.1 Desulfatibacillaceae bacterium
GCTTTTTTTACGGCTTTGATCTCTACAATTATTTCTCCATAACAAATAAAATCCGGCTTGCAGATTTGATCCAAAACTTCCCCTTTATATAGCAAACGCACTTCCTTTTTTGCCTCAAAAGGTATTTTCCTCTCCCGCAATTCCCTTTCCATGCATTCCTGATATACTGCTTCCAGAAATCCGCAACCCATCTGGCGATATACTTCAAAGACAGCGCCCTGAATGGCATAGCATTCATCCGGAAATAAAACCTTGCCGTATTCAACTTCTCCATATCTCATCATTCATCCTGTGGCCGGTTTGCCTTAAAAAACAAAACTGCAATAACCACGAAAAACACGAAAAGCACGAAAAAAAGCTCAAGGCAAAAAATATTGGTAGCCCTGGGATAATCCGCCTCTCCTTTCAGGCTGGCTGCCTTGTTTTTAAATTTTCGTGTGGTTCGTGTTTTTCGTGGTTAAAAAAAATATTCTTGCGCCTGTCAAAATGCCCTTACGCAGCAAAGGCATTGCTGGTACAATTAAAGCCCTTATCTACATATTTTTTTGTGGTTCCCCTTTTTAGATCCGGCTATATCTCCAGCATCATGGCCACTTCGTCACAGTCGGGAAACTTCACACACTTTAGGCAGTCCGCCCATATTTTCTGGGGCAGCAGGCTTTTGTCTATAACCGCAAAGCCATGCTTTTCAAAAAAACCTGGCCTGTAAGTGAGGGTGAAAACCCGCTTTATGCAGAAATGGCGGGCCTCCTCCAGGGCAAATTCCAGAAGGGCCGAGCCTATGCCCTGCTTCCAGAACTCCGGCAGCACTGCCAGCGAGCGGATTTCTGCAAGGTCTTCCCAGCAGATGGTGAGCGCACAGCAGCCAATAAGCTCCCCGGAGTTTTTGTCCCCGTAAACAGCGTAGTCCCGCAGATGATCGTATATTTCGGCAAGGGGGCGGCTTAACAGCTCTCCACGGGCTGCAAACAGAGCCAAAATAGAATGGATGTGCTTCACATCCGCCACCGTGGCTTTTCTTAACATTATTTTCTCTCCCAGTAGGCCGCTTTTGGTGTCTCTTTTAAAGCAACTGCCTTTTTTAATAGAGTTTTTATGGCTTCTATGCAAGATTTTTTAGGCTGAAATGGCAAAGGGCAAAACAGGAAACTCAAGGTTCCGCCTTTTTTTAAGGAGCGCCGAGGCCCAAAGGCAAAAGGTTCACAGCAACAGGTTATGGCCCCATACAGAAAGGGCAAGCAGGGCAAAGTTGCCCCCAACATGGAGCACAATGGGCGCATAAAGGTTTTTTTCCCGCGCAAAGGCGCAGGAAAAAAGCAGGCCCCCGATTATCTGAAAAACAGGGATAACCCCTGTCCGCCAGTGGGCTGCCGTAAAAATTGCGGTGGATGCAGCAATGGAAATGCCTGCCCCAAAGCGCAGAAAAAAGCCCTGAACAAGGCCCCGGAAAAAGATTTCCTCGCTTATGCCTGCCACAAGCGAGCCAACAAGAATGTAGGAAAAGACATAGGCAGCAGACTGATTCTCAAAGCCCCCGGCAAAAAGGGCAATGGGGTTTATGCCTGTTGCCCAAAGCGCAATTCCGCCAAGCGCGCAAAGCCCGCCAAAGCCAGCCCCCCACAGCAGGCCCCGCAAAAGGCCCCTTTTAAATTGGCCAGGAGCAAGAAAAATGGCTTCAAGGCCCCTGTAAAAAAGCACAAAGCCTGCCACCAGCCCCCCGGCCTGCAACACACGCAGCCCTGCAAGCGCCCATAGCCCGGCAAGGCCCTTTTGAGGAGCAATCAGGGCTGCGGCAAACTCCAAAGCCAGCACCCAGGCCGCACCTGCTGCAAGTGCCTTCAATCCTATGGTCTTTGGTTTGTCCATCCCAAACCCCGCGCTGCATTGTATGCGTACTCCTGGGCATACCAGTGTTTGTCGTTTTGAATCATTTCCAGAATGCGGCCAAGGGCTTTTGAGTTCCCCCTCATTGCAAGGGAATAAACTGCCAGGGAGCGCACATTGGGCTGCTCATCACCAGACAGCGCCAGCAGATTCTTGCTGGCCTGGGGGCATTTTGCGTGGGCAAGGGCCATTGCAAGCCACCTTTTTTCCACCAGGGTCATGGGCCTTTCCAGGCCCCTGTTTGGGGCAAGTCTGCATAAATCCTGTTTCTGGTCAAAAACCCTGCGCAGACCAGCCACGCGGAGGGAAACCTCCTCTGACTCCAACAGGTTTTGAATGGACTGCTCTTCCTGCCTGTAATTGCTATCCGCCGCCAGCATGGGCCAAAGGGCTGCAAGGCCAAAAGCCGTGCAGCAAAGGGCTGCAATGGCCCAAGAGCCGTAAAGCCCGGCCCAGATGCCGGAAACCCCCCTCACAAGGCTGAAGAAAAATGTGTAAAGGGCGAGAGGAAAGCCAAAAAGCAGGCAAAAATAGATGAGCCTCCGGAACGGCGCGTGCTTATCTGTTTTTTGGGAAAACAGGGAAAGATATTCACCCGGATTGAACAGGAACTTTTGAAAATCCGCCTCCACCTTTGCTCGGCCTGCCTTGTTCATCAGAACCTGCTCATTGTCCTTTTGGATTACACAGGCAGCCAGATTCTTTTGGCTTATTGAAAGCCAGTCGTACCGGGCAAGGCTGCGCTCCATGCGAAGGGCGTCCTGTTGCTCAAGGCCTTCAAGAAAAACCGGGACAATTTTTTTTTGCTTTAGGCTTTTAAAGCAATTGGCAGCAGAAAGGGTGTGGGAATAGTAAAAATCGTTGATAAAAATTCCGGCCCGGCTTTTCAGCAGCAGATCATCGCGCAGATGGTCAAAAAGGCTGTTTGAAAAAACAAAGGCCCAGCTTGCGGCAAGCACAATTATTGGAGCAACAAAAAGCCCGGCCAGAAGTTTTGGGCGCGTATGCTGCGCCCTGCGGGCCTGCTCGCGGGCAAGCAGAATTGCAGCAAGGCAGCACAAAAGGACCATGAGGCTTGGAAAGAGCACAAAACCGGCTTGATTTATGAAAACCACCAGGGCAAGAGCGGCTGCAACAAGGGCTGTTAAAGGAGCGCGGCCCGTACCTGCAATAAAAAACAGAAGCCGCCCGGACAAAAAAAACAGCATGGCAAGGCCCGCCCCCACAGTGAATGTGTAGAAAAGGCCGCCGTTAAAGTCGCTGGAAAGGGTCAGAAGCCCAGGCAGAGCAACAGCATTTGGCACGGTCTGCCACCCGCTGGAGAGCATATCAAGGCAGGCATCGTGCAGCCTGCGGTTTTCCAGGCCCACCCACACGGCGGCCACTGCCTGGCAGGCAATCATGCCTGCCAGCAGAGGAGCAGGCATTGCCAGATACCAGGCTGTTTTTTTTCTGTTTTGGGCCATGTACTTAAAAGCCTTAAAAAAGATCTGTTCCAAGAAATGTTCCAGAACAACCGCATTTGAAAAAGAAGTTATTTTTCCTGCTCTTTCTTAAAGGGAGCATTAAGCCGTTATGCCCGCACAGGCTTTGTGCCCGGTACAAAATCAAGGTTCCGGTTCTTTTTTGAGCAATCTGCTTTTTTCGTGCTTTTCGTGTTTTTCGTGGTTCAAAAAAAAGCTGTTTTTGCTTTTAATTCCTTTGCCATCCGGCGCAAAAGTTTTGTTGGGCTGCACTTGCCTTGGGCTGCGCTATCCAAAACCTGCGCGCTTGGCAATAAAGAAGAAAACAAAAAATATCAGCCACAAAAAACACGAAAAGCACGAAAATATACAAAGCAGCCAACTTGCGGCCTTGTCTTAAAAAAAGCGGCAATCTGTACAAAAGGCTGTTATTGGGGCTTGCTTTGTGCGCGTGAGCCTTAAATGACGACTTAAAAAAAATTGCCCCTATTGTTTGTGGTTTTCTTTTTTCCAAATGCGCTGACCTCAAGAAATTTTTGTTATTCCAAGGTTGCCGCCTGCAAGGCATTGTATCCTTATACACAGCCTGTTGACAGGAAAAAAAATTAAGGGGCCGCGCAGCCGCAAAATAAAACCGGGGCGCACCATCAACAGGATGCGCCCCGGCATTATTTCAAATGAGACTAAAAACCCTTAAGCGTTTGCAGTTTCCGCCCGCACGCCAAGGGCGATTTTAAAGAGCAGGGTCAGCACCAGAAGTCCCACAGCGTAAACGCCTGCGCTGATGACAAGCTCCGGCAGGGTGGGTGCGTATTCCGTGTACTGATCCAGCGGGTTGGGAATAAAGCCCACCACCACCAATGCCATGCCCTTTTCTATCCAAGTGCTGGCCACCAGGGTTATAAGGGCCGCAACAAGGGTCTTGGGGTTCTTGCGCCATTTGGGAACAATGAGAAGCACAAGGGAGAAAACCCCAAGCAGCACGGAGGCCCACATCCAGGGCACCATGGCCCATTTTCCGTGGGAGCCTGCAAACATGTATTCAAAGGCGTGGAGGTGTCCGGGGATGTTGCTGTAAAATGCGGTGAACATTTCCAGAAGCAGGAAGAACACATTCAAGATCATTGCATAAGTGATGATGATTGAAAGCGTGTTCACGGCTTTATCCGGCACATGGAAATTGGCCACCCTGCGCATGACAAACATTATGAGCAGAAGGATTGCAGGCCCGGCGGCAAAGGCTGAAGCAAGAAAGCGGGGGGCAAGGATGGCGGTGAGCCACAAATGCCTGCCCGGAAGGCCTGCATACAAAAATGCCGTTACCGTGTGGATGGAAATTGCCCAGGGAATGGATATGTAAATGAGAATCTTGACCCATTTTGCCAGTTCGCCGCGCTTGTTCTCTGCGTGAAGAACCATCCATCCTATGACCATGTTAAGGCCCAGGTATCCTGAAAGCACAAACATGTCCCAAAAAAGAATGGAGTTTGGCGTGGGGAAAAGGATGACATTCAGCATCCGTTTGGGCTGGCCAAGGTCCACAAGCACGAACATCATGCACATAAGAACAGCGGCCACGGCCATGAACTCGCCTAAAATGGTGAGCTTGCCAAAGGTTTTGTGGTCGTGCAGGTAGTAGGGAAGAACCAGCATGACTCCGGAGGCGGCCACACCCACAAGGTAGGTGAGCTGGGCAATGTAAAAGCCCCAGGAAATATCGCGGCTCAACCCGGTGACGCCAAGGCCCTGGCTGTACTGGTAAAGGTAAGTGAAAAACCCTATCCCGATAAGGCCAAGAAGCGCCACTACCCAGGCCCAGTAAATTTTGCTTCCTTGCAATGCCTTTTCAAGCATATCCACCTCTTCTTATATGATGTAGTAAACCTGGGGCTGGGTGCCCAGTTCCGGCTTGCGTACAAGTGTAAAATTCTGTCTCAAGGCCTGATTCACGGATGAATTGGGATCCGCCAAATCGCCGAAAATCAGCTCATTGTTGCGGCAGGCCTCCACACAGGCTGGCATTTGGCCGCGGGCAAGGCGCTCTGCGCAGAAGTTGCATTTTTCCACAACGCCCTTGGTGCGGGTGGGAAAATCAACGCTTGTCTGCCCCAGATGCAGCCTGGGATCCACATAGTTGAAGCTCCGCGAGCCGTAAGGGCAGGCTGCCATGCAGTAGCGGCAGCCGATGCAGCGATGGAAGTCCATCGTCACAATACCGTCTTTGCGCTTGAAGGTCGCCTTTGTGGGGCACACGCGCACACAGGGCGGGCTGTCGCAGTGGTTGCAGAACACAAGCATAGGCTCACGCTCCACCTGGGGAGGCACATGGGGGCCGGCCAGGTCAGGAAACGCATTCTTGAAATTGGCTTCCCATATCCATTTGATGGCGTGCTTGGGATTTTTGATTTCCGGCACATTGTGCGCCTTGTTGCAGGCGGCAACAGCTGCCTTGCGGGTCTGGGCGGTGAACTTGCGTGTATCCACAACCATTGCCCAGCGCTTTGCGGAAAGGGCATCGTCGAATTTGGCAGCGCCGTCTGGCTCCGGCACAATAACGCCCATGCCAAAAGCATTCCCTGCTGGTTTCAGGGTCAGGCCGGCAGCCGCCAGTCCGGCGATTTTAAGGAAATTTCTTCTGGCGCTATCCATTCGTATTCTCCTTGGACTCGATATGACAATTCCAGCAGTTAGGCGTCAGGCTTATGTAGTTATGGCAGGAATCGCAGAACTGGGCCTTGTTGTTGTGGCACCCCATGCAGGAATTGGTAAGGCTCATCTCGTAGCGGCCGGTGCCTCCCATGTAGGTGCGGTTGCCGTCCCGAACCACAGAATCTCGCCATTCATCCAAAAGCTGCATATGGTTGGCCTTCATGAAGGCCTTATCCTCAACGCAGACCTTTCCCGCCACTTCCGGGTTGATTTTAGGCTCCGGCGCTATGTTTGCCTTTCCCACATTGATCCAGAAGGGGAAGGTGAAAACAATGACAAAGAGAACAATTCCGGTGATGACTTTGCCTTTATCGTACATGCTTATTCATCCTCCATCCCAGGCAGAGGCTCGCCCCGCAGGTCTGTTTCCCTTTGCTTTTCGCCGGGAAGAATAAGGGCATTGCCCACAAGCTCGTGCACGCCGGTAACTGAAACGCCCGGCACCCAGTAATCCATGAGCGGCGGCAGGGCAGCGCGGTCAATGGCGCAGATGGTGGCCAGCATATTGACCCCGTGCTTTTCGTGGACATACTTCACCGCATTGGCGCGGGGCAGGCCGCCACGCATACGAAGCTCCAGGTTCTCGCCCGCATTGAGGCCGGAACCCGAACCGCAGCAGAAGGTCTGCTCCTTAATGGTGCTTTCGGGCATCTCGTAGAAATTTTTGCATGTGTTTTTGATGACGAAGCGAGGCTCTTCAAAAAGGCCCATGGCGCGGGCCGGGTTGCAGGAATCGTGGAAGGTGACTTTAAGGTTGTCGTTCCTGCTGGTGTCCATCTTGAGCTTGTTGTGCTTGATAAGATCCGCTGTGAACTCTGTGATATGGACCATCTTGGTGCTGGCGGCGTTCTGGAATTTTGTTCCCGTAAGGGGCGAAACCGGGGTCTCCAGAAAATCCGCAGGGCCGTTCATGGTGCCCATGTACTGCTGGATGACGCGCCACATGTGGCCGCACTCGCCGCCAAGTATCCACTTTACTCCCAGGCGCTTGGCTTCGGCGTACATCTTGGCGTTCAAGCGCTTCATCATCTCGTGGGATGTGAAAAGGCCGAAGTTGCCGCCCTCGGAAGCATAGGTGCTCCAGGTGATGTCCAGGCCCATGCTCTCCAGGTAATGGAAGAGGATGAGATACCCCATTGCCGTGTAGGTGCCCGGATCCGCAAAAACATCTCCCGAAGGTGTGATGAAAAGGATTTCCGCACCCTTGCGGTTGAATGAGGGATTGACGCGGACGCCGGTGATTTCCTCGATGTCGTCCACGAAAAAGTCGATCATGTCCTTGAAGGCGTGGGGCTGAATGCCAAGGTGGTTTCCCGTGCGGTAGCAGTTGGAAACCGGGGTGGCGATCCAGTCAATGTTGAGGCCCAGAAGGTTAAGAAGCTCGCGGCCCAGAATGGTTATTTCAGCGGTATCAATGCCGTAGGGGCAGAAAACGCTGCACCGGCGGCATTCGGAGCACTGAAAAAGGTAGTACCACCATTCCTTTAACACTTCGGCGGTCATGGGCCTTGCGCCCACAAGCTTGCCAAGGATTTTGCCCGCAACCGTGTATTCCTTGCGGTAAACCGAGCGCAGAAGCTCGGCCCGCAGAACAGGCATATTCTTGGGGTCGCCCGTGCCGATGAAGTAATGGCACTTGTCCGCGCAGGCGCCGCAGCGCACGCAGATGTCCATGAAAACCTTGAGGGAGCGGAAGCGGTCCAGCCGGTCGCGCAGGCCTTCGCTTAATATCTCCATCCAGTTTTCAGGCAGGCTCCAGTCGTCTGCATCCGGCGTCCATTCCCTGCCGTGGGGCATCCCCAAAATGTTAAGGGGCTTGGCCTTGGCTGAATAGCAGTACATTCCCGGACGGATCACGGTGGGCGTGTCCATCCAGCTTGCCGCAGGCGTCTTGTTTGCTATTATGCTCTTTATAAGGTCTTGAGTCTTGGGGACTTCGTCAGACATATCTGCACCTCATTATTGAAAAAAGTTCGGCGCTTATCAGGCTGTTGCTTCCTCATCCAGGGGCTTGTCCACGGGCAGGCCGGCCTCCACCATCTTTTCCCGGAATTCATCCTCGTATGCCTCGTAGGTGTGAATCTTGACAGGATAATTCCAGGGGTTGATGTGCCGGAACTCCCGCGTGTTTGTTGCCATGTTGCGGGTGGGCGAAAAGAAAACGCCGCCGCTGTGTATGAGCTTGGAAAAGGGGAAATAGGCAAGCAGCACACATACCAGGAAGAGATGAATCCAGAAAAGAACGCCAATGCCCTCTGGAACCGCAAACTTGAAGTTGGCGATGTTCATGGCAAGCTCTTTTACCGCAACAATATCCACCTTTATAAAATAGCGCATCAAAATGCCCGAAGCTGCAATGGACAGGATGAGGAACAGCGGGAAATAGTCGTTGGGAAGGCTTATGTAGCGCACCTGGGGTATTGCAAGCCGCCGGAGCAGCAGATAACCGCCAGCCGCCAAAAGGGCAAAGCCCGAAAGCATCATGCCCGGAAGCCCCACTTCCAGAAAGCCGTCAAAGGTCTCGATAAGATGAACAAGGCCCCATACCGGCTCGGTGAAAAAGCGCATATGCCTTATAACCACCGTGAGAAAGGCATAATGGAAAACAATGGCTCCAAGCCAAAGCCACTGGGTGGAGCCGTAGGTGATTTTGGGGCCGTCCTCTCCAATGGTCATGGCCGTGTTGCGGAAAAGGCTCCGGAAGGTGAGAATCTCCAGCGCCATCCGGGCCACAACTCCTGCCGTGGAGTTGGGCGACTCCACAGGATTGTGCTTTATCCAGGGAAGAGTTTTCTGCTGGCCGCAGGTTGTTGGAATGGCAAAAGGAACCGGCCTGCGGGCGTATTGAACCACCCTCCAGATTATGCCCGCAAGAAAAATCAGAACCGCCAGCATGGGCACGGCGACCCCGAATATCACCTGCAGCGCAGGCACAGCTCCCAGGGCTCCAATAGCGATAAGGACCGTTACAACGACCCCCGCTGAAATTAATGATACCCAGAAGTTCATGCAGACTCCCTCGCTTTGCAAATGCTTTTTTTTATTGTTGCGTTACTGTAAACTGCCGTCTTGATCATCGGGCATATCTTCAATGGCTACAATGAGATTTGACTTTTTAAGCGCGTTGTAGCACTGGTTTTTTACTTCATGAACCCGCATTGTGTAAATTTTTTCCTTGCAGGTGTTGTAAATATCCATTCCAAGAAGGGCCATGCCGTCAATTTTTGCGTCAAGCTCCCTCCAGTCGGGAGAATCTGCAAGCTTTGCTGCATCCTTTTTTATCTGCTCCCAGATAATGCCTTTGAGCAGATAAATAAAACCCAGAGCCTGGGAGGGGGAAAAATCCTGCACCGCACGCATTCTTATCACATCATCCAAAAAAGGCGTGATCCGCGCTGTCTCCCCCTGGTCGGCCAGAATATCAAAGGCCTCGGCAAGGCCCTGGCTTATCCTTTTTCCCACAGGGTTATGAAAAGGGTCCTTGCTCTTTTTTAAAAAATTGGAAGCATCTGTGGGATAGGTGTCCAGGGTTGCCTCCCGCCAGATGGCGACAATGGAATCCCGGTTTTTCTTCAAAAGCCCCCACAATGCCGACATTTTTTTAACCCCTTTGTAGTCTTGAGCCTGCCCTTAAAAGACCCGTTTTCTGCCTTAATTCCAACAAACTGATATGATAACAAAAAGGCATGGTTATCCTGCACGGGACCATTAACGGGCAAAACTAAACGAAGCGCCATTGACTGTCAAGAAAAAACAGGCGCTCCCTTGCCAGCAAAACAAATCCGGCATTTTGTCCTGTTGGCCTTTCTGAAAGTCAAACAAAGTCTTCACCCGTCAAAGGCTCTGTTATTCAAGGACTTATTTTTCATACCTTAAAAGGAGGATTTTGAGCAGTTTTTTGGAACTTTTTCTCCTTTTTTTTAAGAAAAGGCCCGGTAAAAGAAAAAGCCCTCATGGGGCATTTTCCTCCATCCCGCGGGCAAAGGCCTTTGAGTGGATATGGCCTGCAAAATGAACGGGCGACCTGCCGTAAATGGGGTCCCACCCGGCAGGGTTTGCCATGCAGCCAAACTGGGTGGCAAGGCCAAAGCGGGTGGGAGCTTCGGCCACCGGAACCCCCTTCATCAATTTGGCTGCCTTTTGTGTTGCCCCGCATGGGGCGGCCCGCAACACCTCCACGCTGTCAATTTTTCCATCTTTGACAGAAACCTTGACCTGTGGCGCACCAAAAAGCCTGCCGTAAATGCCCAGAAGGGGATTTTCCGCCAAACCGCAGCAGGTGGGCGGACAGAAGACAAATTTACCCGCGTGCTTTTTAGATGGAGCCACCACCGGAATTTCAAGGCGGTTGCAAAGGGCGCTCAAGTCCGCAGCAAGGTCGGGATGCACAAGGTAGTTGAGCACAAGATCCGCCTCAATTTCTGCTGGCAGGTAACCGGCGCTGCTGTCGAGCACAGGCTCCAAAGGGCTTGCAATGTCCATGACAGCAAGCTCAATAAGTCCTTTGCCCGCACCGCTGACAGCCCTTATCTTCTTCTGGCCGGAGCCGCTCTGCTCAAAAACCAGAACCCGCTGGGGCCTGCCCAAAACCGCTACCCCCTTTTCCTTCTGCATAACCCACGCTCCAGCAAGAACCCGTCTCAAAAAACAGGTTCAAATTGACCGGCATAATTGCTTAAAAAATTTTGCCGGTCAAAATATGGTTATATTTTAAGCAATATAAGTGTTTTTTGGGGACAGGATAGAAAAGCTGCCTGCTTTGCCGGCATCTCCTGAAAGCTTTTTTCAAGCCCGGCCACTAAAACCACCCTCCTGCCCAAACCGGAAAAACCTTACACAAATTCTTCCACAAAATAAAACAGGGGCATACCAGGCCAACGCAAAAATTGAGGAGAACAGGGCACACTTTGCCGGGCAAA
>JASEHB010000587.1 GCA_030018745.1 Desulfatibacillaceae bacterium
AAACTGCCGCGTGTTTGCGTTTTGGGTTAAGGCGCGAAGAGTAATTATTGATGCTTGCTATAGGCTCCCCGCCGTGGCACTGGCGGCAGGTTATGCCGTGACGGACCGTATGCCTGTTGTTGGCGTTTTCAGCGTGGCAGTCCACACATCGGCGATATTCATATATTGGTATGCCCCTGTGGGCATCGTTTAGAAAAAACCTGTTCCATGCCCGATTTTCCTCCTCTCCAACCCGGCTTATGCCCGATACAGGCCTGCCCGTTTCAGCAAAATGGGGCACAATACCCCTGGGCCGGACTTCGTAATCCTCGTACAGGCCTGTGCTCATTTCCGTGCTTCTGTAATGGCGGAATCTTCCGGCCACTTCCTCCTGCCCCTGGGCAGCCAGAGGCAGGAGAACAAGAAAGATACCTAAAAGGGGCAGAAAGGATTTTTTGAGCATCGCAACTCATTCCCTTTTATCAGTTGGAATTTCCTTTTGGCCTCAAGGTATCCATTGATACCGGCGGAATCATCTGGCCCTGGGGTTTGGGAAGCTGGGTCAGAATCTCAAACTTGCGCTGCATCTCCTCCACGCTTTCGTTCTTGTGGTAATGGCAGATCTGGCAGGAGTTTGGCAGGCTTGGATTTTCCAGTGTTTTCATGGGCGGCCTTGCATTGAAGGTATGGCTGCGGATGTCGTTTGGCTCTGCTGTGCTTGCAATGCGCGGCATATGACAGCCAATGCAGTTGGCAAACGAGTGTATTCCATGTGCCCGGTTGGGATTCACAAGGGTATGGCAGGACAGGCACTGGCTTGAACCAGCCTCCTTTGTCTGGAATCTGGTGGGGGCTATGCCCAGCCTGTGGACAGAGTGGCAGGATGTGCAGGTGACCCCCTGCTTGGCGTGCTCGGACTGTATCCAATCAATATACTGCTGATGATGTGAGCGCGAGGCATAATCAGGATACAGCCGCCTCATGTCCGCCTTGTCGTACGAGCTTTCATAGATGGGTTCCAGCACCATGCCGGGCCTGTAGCCCACAGGCCACCCGGCCTCTTTGTAATCCGGATGTTTGGAGTTGCCGCGGGTATGGCATGAGCCGCATATCTGCACGGCAACACCGGCAGTAAGCTTTGCAGGATTGGTAATTGTATCCCGCTTTTCAAAAAGAGCTGTCCTTGGTAGGGCCGTGTGCTGGGAGCCTGGGCCGTGGCAGGCTTCGCAGCCGATGGCAGGTTCGGAGAAGGTCTTTTTCTCAAGGTCAACGCCCGTGGCGTGGCAGCCTCCGCAGCGGACCAGCCAGTCGCGCCTGTCCCATGCGTCTTCGTAATAATTCACCCAGCGCCTGCTGGCGATATTGTATTGAACCGGCGCCACAAACAGGGTCCCTTCCTTTTCCACTATATAGCGCTGTTTCCACTGGGTTCCGATGACATAAACAACCTCGGCAGGAGAAGGGATGAAAATGTTTTCAACAGGAACCTTGAGCTTGTCCTTTATTTTCTCAAGGTCAGCGCGGATAAGCTCCGGGTTCATATCCGCCGCAATGGCGTGGGGATCTTGCTGCACATCAATGAGCATGCGGCTGTGAAGCGTCATCTTCCATGAATCATAATGCTCCAGATGGCACGCCTTGCAGGTTTCGGAACCCACGAATTCCTTGGGCCCGGCCATTGCCTTCTGGATATCCACGGATTTTTCCCCTGTGCAGGAGAGCAGAATCAGTCCGGCTGCCAGACTGAACAACAGGGCCTTTAACAGGGAATTTGTCTTCATATTTCTCCTCCCCCACAGCATTGGGTTGATAAACCCGGTTGGATTTGTTTTGCGGATTAAAGAAGTGCCAAAAAGATTATCGTTTAAATAACAAGAAGTTATGTATAAAACAGGAAGCTATGGAAGAGATCGGAAATCAAGCCTTCCGCCACAAACTTGTTGGCGCTTGAAACTTATGGGTCAAACTTGCGGCGTTTGCCGCATTAAGGGTCTTGCCATTAAAGCCTATTTTAGCACTGGGAAAAGCAAAGAAAA
>JASEHB010000588.1 GCA_030018745.1 Desulfatibacillaceae bacterium
CCCTGGCATCCCCAATCAGTATGTCCCAGCTTCCGGAAGGGGTTTTCGGGCCTCCAGATGCCTTGATACGCAAATCCCCTGCCGAACCCTCAACCCTGCCTATGGTCCATCCCCCTTTTGAGATAACGGCATTTGCCGCCAGGTTCTGCCCCCTTGCATCGGTAAGGGAAAGAGCCAGGTCAAATGGCTTGTCAACCCCCGGCTCCCGCGTGACAGCAATAGAGCCAACAAGATCTCTTGGCCACCACATTCTGAAGGGATGAAAGGGGTCTGCATGGTAGGGCAGAAGGCTTTCAAGGCCTGCAAGATTGGCAGAAAGGCTCACCCGCTGCTCCTGGTCGAATGGTACCCGGCCCTTTAGTTGCGCGTGGACGCTTTCCCATTCCAGGTCAAGCCCGTCAAAGGTTATGCCCGTATCATCCACCACCACGGCCCCTGTAATGTAGCTTGCCTCAAGCGGGCCTTGCGGGTGGTTGTAACGCAGGGCCATGTTGTCAGGCCTTACTCTGACCTCAAAACGATCTGGATCGTGGTTGCCAAGGCCGGTGTTCTCCCAGCGCACAGACACAGAGGCAGAGCCGGAGAACTTGAGATGGGAAACCCACTGGGGCGGGTTTTTCATAAGCCCCAGGGTCTGGGGCCAGGCAATACTGGAGTCCGCCTTTGCGGCAACCTCCACAAAGGCCGGGGTGCCGGAGCCTGGGCTGTATCCCAGCCAGAAATGCCCTCCATTGACCGGCCCGCCAAGGGCTTGGGCCGAAAAAATTTCTGCTGTCATGTGATCTGCATAAAAACGCAGATCCGCGCTTATGCCGGAAATAGGCCCTATGCTGTTATGCAGATCCAGGGTTATCCGGCTGGCGCTTGTTTCCAAATCCATTTCAAATCCGCCGGACTCACCCCTTTGCGGACTCCAGCCAAAATACAGGGCAACATCTTTTGTGTGGCCGCCCAAAAGACGGGTGTTGAGCCAGTGTGAGGCCTGTTTTGACAAAAATCCTGTGAGATATGGCTTCAACCCGTCATAAGGCATGGCTTTTGCCTGGCCCCTGGCCGCAAAAACAGGGCCTTTTGAGCTTGTCCATGTGTAAGATACTGTGCCGGAGGCGGCTGTGACCGGAAGTACCAGCTCATCAATATGTATGCTTGCGGCAAAGGACTCCCCAGGGGCCGACTGCCCCAGGAAGCGACCGGAAAAAGCTTCTGCACGGATTATATTATCAGGCACCCTTTCCTTTTTAAGGGCAGCCTGCTCCAGAAAAAAGCTCCCCTGC
Source organism: Desulfatibacillaceae bacterium (assembly GCA_030018745.1). Lineage (GTDB taxonomy): Bacteria > Desulfobacterota > Desulfobacteria > Desulfobacterales > Desulfatibacillaceae > JAGVAW01. The sequence goes on from JASEHB010000588.1 coordinate 1,275, forward strand.
CAGCGGGCAGGACCATCTTCAAAAAGCTCAAGCCCGCCAGTTATGTTCACAAGGCCTTCAAGATTCATGTCACCGTGGTTGCGGCCCTGGCCGGGAATGGCTATTCCCCCCAGGGAAAAACCCGTAAGTGCATATTGTACAAGCCAGTTTCCATCATCAAGGCTGGCATCTGCTTTTATTGCTGCCGGTTTGTCCCCCCAGGCAAGGTCGCCGTCAAGAGCAAAACTGTCTTCACGGGCATTGAGGGAAAAGTTTGCGCCAGAAAGCCTTGCCTGGGGCAAAAAGGTTTCGGGAAAGGACAGTTCCAGCGTTGCATCCTTTACGGATGCGGATTTCCATTTTATTGATATGAATGGCTTTTTTGCCTCAAAATCCCAAATGCCACCCAGGGCGAAGTCCCCTGCATAAAGGTTGCCGCCCTGTTTAAGGCAAAAGGATGCCCTGGGGGACTCGATTTGCAGATCCTCCACAAGCACGGTGCGGGTAAAGGAGGGAAAGAGCTTGATTGACGCGGAAAAAGAGTCTGCTCCGGCAACAGTCTGGCCGCTGGCAAGCTCTGTAGCCTCAAGGCTTTTTCCGGCAAGCACAAAGTTTAGACCCCCCTGCCGGGAAAGGGTGATATCCGTTGCGCTTACCACAAGGCCAGTGCGGCTTTCAAAGGCCTTTGCCGCCAAAGAGAAGGCCATATCCGGGCGGCTGACAATCCATAAAAAGAGGCTGACAACAAGCCCCAGAAAA
>JASEHB010000589.1:0-545 GCA_030018745.1 Desulfatibacillaceae bacterium
CTGCAACAATAGCCCCGATGACACTTAGCGTGGAGGATATTTTAAGCCCAGAAAAGATGTATGGCAGAGAAGAGGGCAGCCGGAGCTTCAAAAGGATTTGAAGGCGGCTTGCAGAGAGGGAGCGCATAAGGTGCAGGGCCTCGGGGTCCACGGATTTAAGGCCGATTGTGGCATTAACGATTATTGGGAAAAAGCTTATTGTTGCCGCCATTATGACTTTGCCCAGAAAGCCTGTGCCAAACCAAAGGGTTAACAGGGGGGCAATCGCCACAAGGGGGACGGCCTTTAGTGCGATTGTGTAGGGATAGACGCTTCTCTCGACAGCCCTTGAATGGACAAAGGCAATGGACAGGGCTATGCCGCAGATGTTGGCCACCAAAAAGCCCAACACAGCTTCGGCCATTGTTATGCCGGTCTGCTCCAAAAGGTGCCGTGCGTTTTTGCTTATGGATGCGCCGACATCAACAGGCGAAGGGGCAATGTAGCTTGGCACATCAAATATTTTAATAACCGCGCTCCACACCAAAAGTATTAAAATGAAAAAC
>JASEHB010000589.1:555-2006 GCA_030018745.1 Desulfatibacillaceae bacterium
AATGTAAACATCAGATTAGTATTATTGGTCTTATTCATAAGCTGCTCCCCCGCAATCAATGGCACTTCTCAATGTTGCAAGGTAGGTCTGAAATTTTTTCTCCCCCATGCATTCAATGGTCCTTGGTCTTGGCAGATCAATATTGACGATCTGTTTTATATTGCTTGGCCGCATACCCATAACAGCAACCCTGTCCGCCAGAAAAACGGCTTCCATTATGTTGTGGGTCACAAAAAGAACGGTGAACCTCTGAATCTGCCAGATCTTTAAAAGCACATAATTCATGCGCTCCCTGGTTATTTCATCCAGGCTGCCGAAAGGCTCATCCATCAACAACAATTCTGGATTGTACGAAAGGCTTCTTGCAATGGCCACCCGTGATTTCATGCCGCCTGAAAGCTCACGGGGATAAGCGTGTTCAAACCCTTCAAGGCCTACAAGTTTTGCAAGCTCCCTGGCTTTTTCATCGGGCAGGGCCTGCCTGAATATCTCGCCTGGCAGGCAAATGTTTTTGAGCACTGTGCGCCATTCAAAAATAACAGGGTTTTGAAAGACCATTCCAAAAAGACGGTTGCGGCGTGCTTCATCAGGGGTCATTCCGGCAACCCTTATGCTGCCGGCTGTTGTATCTTGCAGCCCGCCAATGGCCCGCAGAAGAGAGCTTTTGCCGCATCCGGACGGCCCTATGATGGCCAGAAACTCTCCCCTGCGAACTTCAAGGTCCAATCCGCCTATGACTTCAAGGCCCCCTTTGCGGCCCTGCCAGGGATATCGGATAAAAAGATCGCTGACTGTCAAAAAATTTTCGTCATCACGGTTATCGGCTTTCGCCCGCGGGTCGGCCATATCATCACCCATAGAAAAATAGATAACTTGATGCATCTTAACAGAAACACGCACAACAGGGAGTGATCCCTCCAAATGCAAGTTTTCCGAATTTTTCTTTCAAAGTTCTTTCTGTGCCAACCGGTTTCTTTTTTTTGCTGCCGCCCTTGTCCGGCCTCTCAAAAGGGGTGGCGGTACTGAAACACAATTTAACAAGCACATTGCGTGCCATTTTTACCGGAAAAGCAAGCTGATTATAATGGCCTGATTAAATTTGATATTGCTGAAAAAGCCGCCGCGCTGCTCCTGAAGTTTTTCAGCTTGTGCTGCAAACCTGCCATTTGTGCGTAGCATTTTTGATACACTTTTCACAGTGCCAAGCCAATAGCAAAACAAAAAATAATTTTCGGAAGAGAGGTTTTCCACAGAAAAACACCTCCCCCAAATCGCCTCCTAAAAAATTTAATCTTGTCATAACAAATTGTTATACGACATAAAAGAATATTGTAACCTTTTTGCGACAGAATTAACAGAGCAACATTTTTCCGGCAGGAACAAGTTTTGCAATAGGTTCTGCTGATTTATTGTCGGCCCTGCAAATGTTTTTTTGACCCTGCCGTTGAGCA
>JASEHB010000590.1 GCA_030018745.1 Desulfatibacillaceae bacterium
AAAGAGGTCGCGGTACAAGTAGTACAGCTTCCCTCTTTCTTCCTTGCTCTCGCGCAAATCTGCCGCGTGAATTATCCGGGCTTAAAGACCTTATGAAAAGAATGGGTTGAAGCGTTTTTCCTGGCCTATGGTGGTGGCAGGACCATGCCCTGTATAAACCTTTACTGTGTCGGGAAGCACAAAGAGTTTTTCGCGCACGCTGGCAATGAGCTGGGGATGGCTGCCCCCCGGAAAATCCGTGCGGCCTATGGACCCGGCAAAAAGGGTGTCGCCTGCAAAAACCACATCCCCACAAAGCAATGAAACGCTGCCCAGGCTGTGGCCTGGCGTGGCAAGCACCGAAAGTGACTGCTCGCCGAAATTTATTATATCGCCCTCGTCAATGAAATTGTCTGCCGGGGGGGAGTTTTCCATGCGCATTCCCCAAGCCCTGGCAAGCTCTGCAAGGTGTTCAAGCATGGGGGCATCAGCCTCGTGGATGTATATGGGGGCGCCTGTCACCTCCTTGACCCGGCGGTTGCCGCCCACATGGTCAAAATGGCCGTGGGTGTTTACAATGGCAGTTACCGTAAGAGAGTTCTTGGCGCATTCCATTATTATGCGGTCCGCCTCATCTCCCGGATCTATTATGCAGGCCTTTTTGGTTTTATCGCACCCCAAAATGTAACAGTTGCTGGCGATTGGCCCCACCACAAGTTCGCGAATAATCACTTAAAAATCCTTTCGTAAAAATTTCTGGCCGGGCGTTGTTTTTCCGGCTCTGATTGGCTTGTAAAAATACACTCCCTTAAATTTAAGGAAAGATGGGAATTTTTCAAGACCAAAGGGAAAAATGCCTTATCGCATGGCAAGTTGCCCTGCCGGGCAAGGCCTTTCACACAATCCCTGAGCCAAGGGCCAGGGCAATACCCAGCAGAAGCACTCCTGTAACGGTCTGCACGGTTTTCATTGTTATTTTGTGTAAAAAGCGCTTGCCGATAATCACCCCTGCAAAGGCCGCAATTATACCGGTTGCGATGAGCGGCATCTGGTCTGCGCCCAAAGGGAAGGCTGTTTTTGCAAGCAGAAACAGAACAGCATAGGTGGCGATTCGGGCCATGTCCACCATAAAACCGATGACCGCGTTGGTTCCAACAAAAGCCTGGGTGCTTATGCCCACCTTGGCAAGAAATGCCGAGCGCAGGGCGCCCTGATGCCCGGAAAAGCCTCCGAAAAAGCCCGAAAGCAGGCCTCCTGCAAAAAGATATTTTCGGTCAATTTCAAGCTTTTTTAACCCTGGCAGAAGCTCAAAAAGAGCAAACACAAGCATTAAAAGACCCATGACAAGTTTTAGAGGGGTGATGACAGCCGTGCGCGGGCCTATGGAGTAGCTGGCGATTTGTCCAAAATGGGCCACAAGGCCAAGGGCCGCGGCCCCCGCAAAGGCGGCAAGTATGGCCGGAATGCCAAAGCGCATGACAATGGCTTTGTCTGCCTGCCTGCCAAGAAGCGATATTTTGAAAATATTGTTTGCCCCATGAACCACGGCGGTTGCTGCAACTGCCACCTCGACAGGAAAAAACAGGGCGAAAACCGGCATCAAAAGGGTGCCAAGACCAAAGCCCGAATACATTGTAAGGCCAGATACTGCAAGCGCGGCTGCTGCAACAATAAAATAGTCCATTTTGTTTCCTTTAAAAAACCCCTATTTGATTTTTCGCATTATTCCCTGTCCAGAACCACTTCCCTGTAAAGCTCCTCAATCTGTCCTTTAAGAAAGTCCAAGACCTCTTGGCCCAGGGCAGTTAAAACATATTCCTTTTTAGCCTTCGGGCCTGCCAATTTGTCCTGTTTGCATTCGAGCCAGCCCATTTTATTTAACCTTGCAAGCAGGGGGTAAAGGGTTCCTGGGCTTATGTCATATCCGTGGCGCTTTAGCTCCTGTATCATCTCCATGCCTATCACCCGGCCCTTGGCCGCGTGGTAAAGAATGTGCACCTTCCAGAAGCCGAGAAGGATTTCCC
>JASEHB010000039.1 GCA_030018745.1 Desulfatibacillaceae bacterium
CAATTTTCTTTGTTACAGGCCCCTATTTCCCTTTTCCGCTGCCGGTTTTCTTTCCTGCAACAAAGCCCAAAATCCGCTCAAGGCTTTCAGGGTCTGAAATGCTCAAAAGAAACTGGTCGTGATCCATGTGGCTGGCAAGATTATCCAGGGCTGTTGAAAGGGCATTCACTGTCTGCTTGGTCATGGATATCGCGTGAAATGGCATTGCCGCCGCCTTCTGCGCAAGAAAGATGGCGGTTTCCAGCGCCTTGCCATCCTGGCACAGATGCTGGGCAAAGCCCCATTCCTTGGCGGTTTTTGCATCAAGGGCGTCCTGGGCGAAAATCAGAAACTCCTTGGTGCGGGCAGGCCCCATAAGGTGCAGAAGCCGGGGGACAGTTCCCCAGCTCATGTTCATGCCGTATGCAATTTCCGGCGCGCGGATGGAGGCCGATTGGCCCATGACCCTGGTATCAAGCGAAACGGCAAGGGACACGCCGCCGCCAAGGCAAAAGCCCTCTATGGCTGCAATTGTGAACTGGGGCATGGCCTCCAGGGCCTTGCAGGTATTGGGGGCAATTCGCATTAGGTTTTGCTTTTCGCAAAGGGGCGCGGCAAAGGCCCCGGAAAAGGCAGGGTCGGCAAGATCCATGCCTGCCGTGAAATAGTCCTGGCCGCCTGTAAAAACCACGGCCTTTATGTCTGTGCGCAGGGCAAAATCATCTGCAAGGGTTTTAAGCGTTTTTAGCATTGCTATGGAAAGGGCGTTCTTTTTTTCGGGCCGGGCCAGTTGCACCACGGCCACAGGGCCTTTTTCCTCAACCTTTATATATCTGTCTGCCATCTTACTTAAACCCTTTCGTCTGCGTCTTTGTTCATCCCAATTCCTGCGTCAAAGGCCTCTTTCAAGTAATCCGGGTGGGCAAGAATATCGTCCTTATTGTCCAGGCCCCGGTACAAAAGGCTTTTGTGCAGGGCCATGTCAAATGTGTCAAAAAAATAGCGCATGGTAAGCAATGCCCCGTCAAAAAGCCTTTTGCCCTTTGTGGCCCCAACGCCTATAAAAAGCCCCAGGCGCTTTGTATTGGCCTGGCCGAATGGAGTTTTGTCAATCTCGTACTTTTTCATCCACAAGGACTGGCAGCGATCCATAAATGCCTTGGTGTGCGCGGAAACCGTGTAAAAAAACATGGGCGAGGCAATAAAAAGGCCGTCAGATTCAAGTATTGCATCGGCAATTTCGTGAAAATCGTCCTTTATTACGCAGCGGCCCGTTTTGGCGCAGCCGTATATTTCCAGGCAGGGGCTTATTTTTTTGTCCCGCAGATAAAACTCCTTCACCTGCGCGCCGTCCGACAGGGCGCCCTCCACAGCGCTTTTCAAAAGCCTTGCAGAGTTGCCGTCCTTTCTTGGGCTTCCGTAAACTGCAACAAAGCTGGCCATTATGCGTCCCTCCTTGTATGAAAAGGCAAACTGCGCCTTGCAGTCATTCAAACATCCTTAAAGCAGGGTCTTTTTAACAGGGCGATTCCCAGGCCTTCATTGACTTGGGCCAAGTGTTTCTTTATAGGTTTTCTTGTAAAGGATGCTTTTGTTAAGCCAAGGCAAATCTGACACAAAACCCGCCAGGGGTAAAGGCCCTTTCCTGCCATGACAACAGGCCCCATCCAAAAGCCGCTTCCAGATGAAAGCCTTCTTCGCTTTTGCGGAGACACCCTCACATTCTCCCTTACGGTTCCAGGAGACAGAAAGGGCGCAGCCTTTCTGCGCACAAATATCGGCCAGGGCCGCACAACGCGCCGGGAAATAATAGACCAGGTGGAAAAGGGCATTACCCCCCTTGCCAGAGACTGGTTCGATATCCCCATGAAGCAAATGGGCGCAAACATTTTCAAGGTAACGGTACCCCTCTGGGAGCCGGGCAATTTTGAGGCCAAGGCCTATTTTTTGCCCAAAGGCTCACGCACCCCTGTTTGGCCGCCGGGCGAAAACACGAAAATAACCGTAAAGCCTGCCCAATGCGTGTGCGCCAACACCCTTTACAATGCCTTTGTGCGCCAGTTTGGCCCCAACAAGGAAAAGGATGTCACAAAAAGGCTGGAAAACAGCGCGGCGGTCCGCGAGCTTGACGAGGCGGGCTTCACGGTGATTCCGCCTTCAGGGACATTCCGGGATTTGGCAGCAGAGCTTGATTTTATAATCAGCAGGCTTGGCTGCCGCTTCATCCAGCTTCTTCCAATTCATCCAACCCCCACAACCTATGCCCGCATGGGCAGGTTTGGAAGCCCCTATGCAGCCCTTTCCTTTACTGCTGTTGACCCGGCCCTGGCTGCATTCGACCCGACAGCAACGCCCCTGGAGCAATTTTGCGAACTGGTGGATGCAATTCACGCAAGGGGGGCCTGGCTGTTGCTGGACATGGCCATAAACCACACGGGCTGGGCTGCGCGCCTGCACGAAACCCACCCGGAATGGCTCACCCGCGACACAGGCGGGCGCATTGTGGAGCCTGGGGCCTGGGGAGTTGTTTGGGAGGATTTGACCAAGCTTGATTACAGCCACAAGGAGCTTTGGCAGCACATGGCCGGGGTTCTGCTCACATGGTGCCGCCGGGGAGTGGATGGGTTCCGCTGCGATGCGGGCTACATGATTCCTCTTGAGGCATGGCGCTACATAACAGCCAAGGTGCGCGAGCAGTACCCGGACACCGTGTTCTTCCTTGAAGGCCTTGGGGGGAAAATCTCTGTAACCCGCGCCCTGCTTGATAAAGGCGGTTTTGACTGGGCCTATTCCGAGCTTTTCCAGAACTACGACAGGGGCCAGATTGAGCACTATCTGCCCCAGGCCCTGGAAATATCCCAGCACCAGGGACTTACAATCCATTTTGCCGAAACCCACGACAACCTTCGCCTTGCAGCCCGCTCCACCACCTGGGCGCGCATGAGAACAGCCCTTTGCGCCCTTACAAGCGTGTGCGGCGGCTTTGCATTTGCAAACGGGGTGGAGTGGCTTGCAAAAGAAAAAATTGTTGTCCACCAGGCCCCAAGCCTCAACTGGAACAGCCCGGAAAACCAGGTGGACGCCATAAGCCGCCTCACGGGCCTGCTCTGGGAGCACCCGGCCTTTTTCCGGGCAGCCAAAACCTCCTTTATTCAAAAAGGGAATGGCAACGCCATTGCCTTTTTTAGAACTCACCGGGAACAAAAAAAAGCCCTTCTTGTGCTTGTCAACCTGGATGACAATCAGCAGAACATTGTGGAATGGCCCGTCAGCAAAGCCCCCTTCAAGGGGGATAAGCTCTTTGACCTTTTATCGGAACAGGTTGTCTGCCCCCAGGTTGAAGGCTCATCTGCAAGGCTTGCCCTTTCCCCCGGCCAGGTGCTCTGCCTCACTGATGACGAAAATGATTTGGCCGCTGTCAAGGAGCAGGAAAAAAGCCCCCGGCCAAAAGAGCCTTTGCGTGTCCGCAAACAAAGGCTTGCCCAGTGCGCCCTGGAAGCCCTTGTAAAATTGAGCCCCCAGGCCGGTTTTGATGAGAAGCCTGCAGAGACGGCAGCCCATGCGCTTTTTGAAGACCCGTTAGCCTTTCTTGTTGCAAACAACCCAAAGGGCGATTTTGCCCCTGCTGCAACCTGGCGCTGGCCCATGGATGCAAAACGGCAGGTAATGGTTCCGCCGGATTACTTTCTTCTTGTTACAAGTCCCGCGCCCTTTACCGCATCCATAATGGAAAAGGGCAAAAGCCTTGGCGCAAAAAGAAGCATGGAAGATTTATCCGGCAGCCACTTTGCCCTTTTTGCACCCATAGCCGCGCCAAACGGCCATCAGGGGCGCACCTTAAAAATAGCGGTGCATGAAGGCAACAGAACAGCCCATGCAAGCGCTCCTGTCCTCTACCTTGCCCAGGCGGATTCTGTGAGCATGACCCGCACGCTGGGCCGCCAGAAAATTATTGCCTCAAAGGCGCAACTGCTTGGAACAAACGCCAAAGGCGCGATGATGAGGGTGCCTGTTCAATGGGGCTGCTTATACAGCCGCTACGATGCCCTGCTTGCGGCCAACCCGGATGCTGATACCCCTGTTGACCGCCGGATTATGCTGGCACGCTGCCGGGGCTGGGTGGTTTTTCAGGGCCACTCCCACGAGCTTGGCAGCCATTGCCAGGATGCCTTCTGCTTCAACTACCATTCCCAGGGCTTCTGGCGCTTCACAGTGCCGACAGGCCAGGGCGAGCACATTGTTTTATTGGTGCGCGCCCATATGGAGCATGGCAAAAACGCAGTCAGGCTTTCGTTTTTCCGCGAAAGTGCAGCCCTTGCCAATAATCTGCTTGCAGACAACAGGCCCGTGCGCCTCATCATAAGGCCCGATGTGGAGGACAGGAACTTCCATCTTGTTACCAAGGCCTTTATGGGGCCTGAAGAGCTTTTTCCCGCCAGTGTGGAAAGCAGGAAAACAGGCTTTTGCTTTTCCCCTTACAGGGACTATTCTTTGGAAATGGACATAAACCCCGGCGGTTTTGCCCAGGCCCAGGAATGGCAGTACATGGTCCACCGCCAAAACGAGGGGCAGCGCGGCGAGGACCCAAATTCCGACCTTTTTTCGCCGGGCTATTTCTCTGCCGAATTGAAGGGCGGATCATCCTGCGAAATTTTTGCACGGGCGGTTGAAAAAGGCGAGCCGCGCCAGGAAAATCAGCCCGCAAAAATGCCTTCCGCCCTTTCCTTTCCGCGCCTGAAGGCCCTTGCCCTGCCCGATGCTCTGGAGCAGGCAATGGAGCATTTTGTTGTGAGCCGCGGCAGCGAAAAATCAATCATTGCAGGCTACCCCTGGTTTCTGGACTGGGGCAGGGACAGCCTTATTTTCACCCGCGGGCTTATTGCAGCAGGCAGGCGGGAAAATGCTCTTTCCGTGTTGAAGCTTTTTGGCAGTCTGGAGGAAAGGGGCACCCTGCCAAACATGATTCAGGGCAAAAACGCAGCAAACCGCGACACAACGGACGCGCCCCTGTGGTTTTTTGTGTGCTGCGCGGATTTGGCAGCCCAGGAGGGCATGGGCGTTTTAAAGGAGCCTTGCGGCGGAAGAACGCTTTTTCAGATTCTTGTTTCCATTGCCTCCCATTACCAGAATGGCACAGGCAACGGAGTGCGCATGGACCCTAACTCCGGCCTTATTTTCAGCCCCGCCCACTTCACCTGGATGGACACGGACTTTCCGGCAGGTACACCCAGAGAAGGCTATCCCGTTGAAATTCAGGCCCTGTGGATTGCAGCCCTCAAATTCATGGAAAAGGCAGACCCCAAGGGCCAGCACGGCCCCTGGGCAGAGCTTGCCAAAAAAGCCGAAAAATCGTTCTCAAACCTGTTTTTCGACAAAGAGCGCGGATACCTTGCCGACTGCCTTCATGCAGATTCGCAAACCCCTGCCGCCAAAGCCGCGCCGGATGACCACCTGCGGCCAAACCAGCTTTTTGCCATCACCCTTGGGGCGCTGGAGGACGCCCAAATTGCCCGCGCCATTATAAATGCCTGCCAAAGCCTGCTTGTGCCAGGCGCAATCCGCAGCCTGGCAGACCGGCCGGTTAACTACCAGCTTCCCGTGCGCCACAACAATGTTCTTTTGAATAATCCCCATGCGCCCTACTGGGGAACCTACCAGGGCGATGAAAACACGAGACGCAAGCCTGCCTACCACAACGGCACAGCTTGGGCCTGGCCCTTTCCCTCCTTTTGCGAGGCTTATGCAATGACCTTTGGCAGGCCAGCACAAAAAGCAGCCCTGGCATGGCTTTCCAGTTGCGCAAACCTGCTGGAGGAAGGCAGCCTGGGCCAGATTCCGGAAATACTTGACGGCGATTTTCCCCACACCCAAAGGGGCTGCGATGCCCAGGCATGGAGCGCAAGCGAGTTTTACAGGGTCTTTAAAAAGCTATCGGATTAGGATAGTTGTAACAGACGAAAAATTTGCTCTGGAAGAAGGGAATCAATGCCGGAAATTTCGCAGAACATAAAAGAAGTCCGAAAGCGCATTGAAAAGGCCTGTGCGGGCTGCGGGCGGAACCCGGCGGATATTACCCTTATCGGCGTGACCAAAACCGTGGAGCCGGACATCATAAGGGAAGCCTTTTCCGCCGGGATTGTCCATTTTGGAGAAAGTTTTGTGCAGGAGGCCCTCCAAAAGGTCGGGGCACTGGCACAAATTCCTGCCCAATGGCACTTCATAGGCCACCTGCAAACCAACAAGGCAAAGTTTGTGGCAAGGCTCTTTGACACCCTGCACACTCTGGATTCGGAAAAGCTTGCCCTTGAGCTGAATCGCCGCCTGCAAAGCGAGGGCCGCACATTAAGGGTTTTGATCCAGGTGAATGTTTCCGGCGAAAAGGCCAAATCCGGCATTGCGCCCAAGCAGGCCGGAATGCTCGCCCAATACGCCTCCACCCTGCCCAACTTAAAGCTGTGCGGGCTTATGACCATTCCCCCTTTTTTTGATGCGCCGCAAAAGGCCGCCCCTTTTTTTGCGGCATTAAAGAGCCTGCGAGATGAATTGGCCGCAAAGGATGTGCCGGGCCACCTGCTTAGCGAGCTTTCAATGGGCATGACAGGGGATTTTGAAGAGGCAATCGCCCAGGGTGCAACCATGATTCGCGTGGGCACGGCAATTTTTGGAGAGCGCCTTTGAAAATCCTTGTCCATACCTGCTGCGGGCCTTGCAGCGTTTACCCTGTGCCAAGGCTTTTAAATGTCGGCCACGAGGTCATCTGCTACTTCCACAGGGCCAACATACACCCCTGGGCCGAGTGCCAAAGGCGCGAGGAAACCCTTCTTGCCTGGGCCAAGGCCCAAAACCTGGTTGTTATTGTGCAGCCCGGCTACAAGGTTGAGGACTTCTTCCAGAAGGCTGCCTTTCGGGAGCAGGATCGCTGCATTGCCTGCTACCATGAGCGCCTTTATGCTGCTGCATCTTTAGCCCGGCGGGCCAAGGCGGACGCCTTTACCACAACCCTGCTTTACAGCAAATTCCAGAAGCACGAGCTTATTGCCCAGATTGGCAATGCTGTGGGCAGGCAGGCTGGTGTGGAGTTTTATTACGAGGACTTCCGCCTTGGCTGGAAACAGGGAATTGAGGAATCCAAACAACTGAAAATGTACCGCCAGCAATACTGCGGATGCCTTTACTCGGAAAAAGAACGCTATAAGTCCGAAATTGATTCCGCCCAAAAAAGCTGATTTTGCAAGCAGCCAAGTTGCTCCATAAATTTAAAATGCTCTAAAAACCCTTATTGATTCTCCTGAATTGACAGATGTTTTCAAACATCCTCACCATAATTCTGGTTCTTCTGCTCTACAGCGTGAGCAGCCCCAGGGACTTTGCCCTGCCGCCCGGCACAACCCTGCTTGGCATTGCAGCGCTCTTTGCCCTTTTTGGGGCCTTCACTCAACTGCGCTTTGCGCTTCTGGCTGCCAGGCATGGCGAGCAGGGCAAAAATCCGGCTGTTCTGGCAGCCTTTGACCGCATTGTCTCAACCCAGAGCGTTGCCTGCATTCTCATATCTGCAATTCATCTTTTCGGCCTTAACATAAAGGGCCTGTTTGTCTCCCTGCCCATTTTTGCCGCCATCCCCACGCTTGGGGCGCTTGCCTTTATCGGCATTTTTCTTTTGCACCAGTGCCTTGTGTGGTTTCTGGCCTGGCCTGTTCAAAATCTTATCCAGGGGGCGGTGTTGCAGAGCCGGGGCGGCTTTGTACGCTCCAACCTCATGCTGGGTATGCCCGCCCTTGTTCCCTGGGCGCTTTTTTCCGGCCTGGCTGATGTTCTGGGCCTTGTTGCATGGCCGCCCCTGGCAACTGCTTTCAACAGCGTGGCAGGCCAGGTGGTTTATTTTCTCATTTTCCTTGCGGGCCTTTCCATTTTGGGGCCTTTGCTGGTGGTGCGCTTCTGGGGGTGCAGGCCCCTGCCGCCCTCGCCGGAGCGCAGCCAAATGGAAATTCTCTGCAAAAAAACCGGCGTCAAGTACAGGCAAATCCTTCTCTGGCCCCTGTTTTCCGGAGCCATGATAACAGCCGGGGTGATGGGGCTTGTGAGCCGATTCAGGTTCATCCTTGTAACAAACGGGCTTTTGAGCGTTGTCACCCCGGAGGAGCTTAACTCTGTTCTGGCCCATGAAATCGGCCATGTGAAGCACCATCACCTTTGGCTTTACCTTGGCTTTCTGGTGGGCTTTTCCCTGCTTGGCTTTTTTGTGATAATGGCCACCCCCCTTCTTCTTGGAGCAGCTTACCTTGCCCTGCCCAACAGCGTTTCCCTTACGGGCGCTCAATTCATGAGTTTTGGCCAGGATGCCGGAACCCTGCTTTTTGTAATATGCGCCTTTGTTTATTTCCGTTTTGTGTTCGGTTTTTTCATGCGCAATTTCGAGCGCCAGGCCGACCTTTACGCACTTACCCTCACCGGAAGCCCCGGCCCGCTCATTGCCGTTTTTTTGAAAATCGCCTTTTACATGGGCAGGGCTGTTGACACACCCAACTGGCACCATTTTTCCATACAGCAGCGGGTGGATTTTCTGCGAAAAAGTTATTCTGACCCCAAAAACATTGTTGCGCACAACAAAAAGGTGCGTAAAGGCCTTGTTGCAATGGGGCTTGCGATGGCCCTTGTGGCAGGAGCAACATATTCTTTGGGCTGGAGCAGCTTTGGGGACAGACTGCACTTTGGTCTGTATGAAAGGGTTTACAAGGCCCAGATTGAGCGCCTTGAGAACCCCCTGCCCGCCTGGGCCGCACTTGCAGGTTTTTACTGGGAAAGGGGCATGACCCAAAAGGCCCTTGAAGCCCTGGAGAACACAGGAGGGCCGAGCCTTCAGAGCGCTCAAACAAACCTTGCCATAGGCGTTTTATACCTTGAAAGCGGCCAGGAGGAAAAAGCGGCAAAAGCCTTTGAAACAGCCCTGCTTCTGGACCCGCAAAGCCCGGAGGCTGCCAATAACCTGGCCTGGGTATTGGCTGTTTCACAAAACCCGGCCATAGCCGACCCTGCCCGCGCCCTTGCCCTGGCCCAAAAAGCCGCGGCAAAAGACTCTTCTGCCTACATTCTTGATACCCTTGCCACAAGCTACTTTGTAAACGGCCTTTTTGAAGATGCTGTCAATGCCCAGAAAAAAGCCCTGGAAAAAGCCATAAGGGAAAATGCCCCCAACCTGGATCACTACAAGGAACAACTGGAAAAGTTCAGCCAAGCCCTTTCAGGCCTTGCCCAGCCTTAAAGCCTCGCAGCAAAAAAGCAGGGTGACCCTTGCGCCTTGCGCAAGAACCAATCAACCGGACCATCGCGGCTGCGCCTTGCCAATGAAACCGGCTGTAGCCTTCAGGCAATGGCCCTGCCCCGGTACTCCGCGGGCAGGAGCAAGCTTGCCGCCAGTGCTATAATCGCGCCTGTTGAAAAAGCAAAAGCCATGCCCCAGATATGCCATATCCACCCAAAAAGAATGCTTGCAGGAAGCGCAGCCAGTCCTACAACACCGTGGTAATACCCAAAGGCTGTCCCGCATTGCCCGGTTCTGGCAAGATCCGCCACCCAGGCTTTTTCGCAAGGCTCGGCAAGCCCGTAATAAACCCCGTAAACAAGAAACACGATTATCAGTGGGGTTGTCCCCGGCAGAAAGGCAAAACAGAGGTAAACCAGACTGTAGAGCAGCCACCCGCTACGGATGAGCCTTCTGCGGCCAAGCCGGTCGGACAGACGCCCGCCGAAATATGTTGAGACGCTCTTCACCACATGATGCAGGGACCACAGCACAGCAATAAATGCAGCCGGAACGCCTGCATGGGAGAGGCGGAGGAGAATGAACGCATCAGTGGAATTGCCAAGGGTGAAGATCACCAGCGCAAACAAAAGCCGCCGGTAATCATGATCCAGGCTTTTCCAGCCAGTCAGGCTTATCTGCCCGCCGGTATCTTGAACCTCAACCCTGGCAGGCTCTTTTACCCATAAAATGACCAGCAGGAAGACAAGGACTGCCGGAACAGCAGCCAGCAAAAAAACCTGCCGGATTTCCATGCCGAAGACCGAAAGGAGCAAGGCGGCAGCCAAGGGGCCTGCCACGGCTCCGGCATGGTCCATTGCCCGATGAAATCCGTAGGCCCTGCCCCGCAGTTCCAAGGGTGCAGCCGATGCAATGAGTGCATCACGCGGGGAGGTGCGCATTCCCTTGCCCACACGGTCGGCAAACCGCACAACCATTACAACAGGCCATGAAACAGCTATGCCTATAAGGGGCCGGACAAAGCCTGACAGGCCATACCCCCCCAAAATAAAGGGCCTGACTTTTTGCAAGCGGTCCGAAAGGCGACCGAAAACCAGCTTGAGAATGGACGAGGCTGATTCGGCAATCCCTTCAACAATACCCAGGACAGCAGCGCCCGCCCCCAATGAAACAGAAAGGAAAACAGGCAGCAGAGGATAAATCATCTCGCTTGCAAAATCATTGAAAAAGCTTATTAATCCAAGCGCCCAGATGGTGCGGGGCAGTCGTATCATAAAGCTTGGGCTTTCCGGGATACCCCAATATTTTCTGGTATGGTTTTATGTTGGTTTTTGCTCTAACCTGCGTCAAAGCAACAATCAAACTACACATTCAGCCAGCCTCGTTGGCATTTCCCCTTCAACCATATTCATGCAGGGCGGGTCCAGGGAAAGGAGATTTTTCTCAACAAAAGCCCCTGGCTGCTCCAGGCGAGACGGATGCAAGGCGCAGCCCTATTGTTGGTATAGCTTGCCTTCGGCTGCTGCACCAGCGTACAGCCCTATTGTTGGGCTACGCGCAGTAAACTGCGCTAGCCCAACCTACGATTCTCATAGTATGTGACCGAAATTGCGAGTCGAAGCGCAACACAGCTATTGTCTTCCTGGGGCCGCCCCCCCCACAGGCT
>JASEHB010000592.1 GCA_030018745.1 Desulfatibacillaceae bacterium
TTCGCCCAGGATGCCGACCTTTGCAACATACTGCTGCGCATGGGCCTTGGGCTGCCGGGCCATTTGGACAGCGTGAGCAGGCGCTTTGAGGAGCGCATACTTGCCGTGACGGTCAATGACCTTAAACTGGGCCTTCACAACGGCCACATAAGCCCCAAGCTGGATCTCAACCTTACTGCCCATCTTTTTACGGGTGCCTTGCTGCAGGCGGCCTACGCCTACTTTGGCAGAAACGCAGACAACCAGGAGCCTGTGGATGTGGAGATGGCCGCAGACCAGATTGCAGGCGTTTTTGCAAACGGCATTTTTGTATGACAATATATCTGTAAGAGCTTTTTGCAGCAGCAAAAGAAAAATTTCTGCAAAAGGCCAGCCTGATAAGGGGCAGTTTTTTCAATCAGCCCGGCAAACTGCTATTCTGACCTGCGTCATTGTCCTGCGCAGAAAAAGGATTTATCAACATTAAGGATTAGTTAAAAAAATATGGCTTCATCTGAAAAAAAGGCTCCAAAAATTGTCTTTATGGGCACACCCGAATTTGCCGTGCCGTCCTTAAAGGCTCTTTTCAATGCCGGGTTTTGTGTTGCCGCCGTGGTAACGGCCCAGGACAAGCCAAAGGGCAGAAACCGCAAAAAGCTTTTCCCACCGCCTGTAAAGGAGGCTGCCATTGACCTGGGGCTGGAGGTCCTTGCCCCTGCATCCTTAAAGGAGCCGGGCTTTTTTGAGACGCTTGCCCAAATAGCCCCGGATTTTCTTGCTGTGGCAGCCTTTGGCAGAATCCTGCCGCCTGAAATTCTGGCCCTGCCAAAGCTTTTCTGCCTCAATGTCCATCCTTCCCTGCTGCCCCTGTACCGGGGGCCTGCGCCCATACAGCACGCCATTTTAAACGGAGATGCCGCAACCGGCGTAACCATTATGGCAATGGATAAGGGTGTGGATACAGGCGATATTCTCTTGCAGGAGCAAACCCCAATTGAAGAGGGCGAAACTGCGGCAGAGCTTGAAGAGCGCCTTGCCCGCATGGGGGCCAGGCTTCTTGTGCAGGCTGTTAACAAAACCCTTGCCAAAGAGATTGTTCCAGTTGCCCAGGATGGCTCTTTGGCAAGCTTTGCCCCTTTGCTTGCAAAGGAGTCAGGCCGGGTGGAATGGGCAAAGCCCGCCCGGCAGATAGAGCGCCTTGTCCGGGCCATGACCCCCTGGCCAGGGGCCTTCACCTTTTTTGAATCCAGGCGCATAAAAATACACACCGCTGCCCTGTGGCCCGAAAAAACAGGCGCGCCGCCCGGCACTGTGCTTGCTGCCTCAAACAGAGGCCTGCTTGTTGCCACCGGCGATGGCGCTCTTAACTGCACAGACCTCCAGGGCGAAGCCGCCCGCAAAATGCCAGCAGGCGACTTTCTCCGGGGAAACCCCATCCCTGTGGGATCCCTGCTTGGCTAATGTTAGGCCCCATATGCTGGTATTTCATTGTGCAAGGGGTCAAATAATTGAGGAAGGCGCAACGCAGCAAAAAGCTATCCTTGGGGCTGCCCTTCAAAAAACATTTATGATACTGCCCGGATTTATTTCGTAAAGCCCCTTACAAAGCCGGGTCAGCTTGAGGCAGGTTATCTGCCAAAACCCCGGCAAGCTGGGGCAGGTGCGAAAAAAAGAAGTGGTCTGCATTTGCCAGGGTCACAAAGCAGGCTTTGGAGTTTGCGTGCTTTACAAAACTTTCCACCTGTTCGGGAAGGGCAAAGTCATCATTCTGGGCTGCAATGGTCAGGAAAAGCCCTGGCAGGCTTTCAACGGACCCAAAATCCAGAAAGGTTACAGGCGGGGCCACAAGGGCCATGGGCGGGTGCTCCAGGGCTTCTGCCGCCAGGCAGCTTACCCATGCCCCAAAAGAATAACCAGATGAATGTATGGTTGTGGCTTGTAGCTTTGCTTTGCAGAAATCATGGGCAGCCGCAACATCTTTTACCTCGGCTCTGCCCCCTCCATGACTGCCGCCGCTTGCC
>JASEHB010000591.1 GCA_030018745.1 Desulfatibacillaceae bacterium
CTTGTTGTAATAGCCCTTTGCGCCGGCATTCATCAGGCGCAGGGCGTTTTCTTCCTCCGGCAGGGTGCTCACAATCAAAATTGGCAGATTTGGATGATTAGCCCTGATGGCCTCGATAAGGGTGAAAGCGTCCTTGCCGGGCATCATGACATCCATGAGAACTATGTCGCAGGGGGTTTTTTTGAGTGCGGCAAGCAGTTGCGCCCCGGACTCCACTTCCGCCACAACGCGGATGTCCGGCGTTTTTTCAAGTGTGTACCGTATGCCAGCCCGCACAAGGGGATGGTCATCGGCTGTGATGGCTCGTATCATTTTTCAGAGGGATCCCACCCCAGATCTCCTGTACGCTTTTCTCCTATCACTCAACAAGGTTGGAGTCAATATGCTCCAGAGTTTCCTTCAGGGCATTGTGAAAGGCCTTTGCCTTTTGGGCTGCGTTTTCCTGTTTTTCGGAAATGGCCTGCTCCAGATCCCATGCGATGCCGGCCATCAAAGAGGCTTCAATGATCACCGCTGCGCCCCGTATTGAGTGGGCAAGGGTTTTGAGGGACTGCATATCCCCGGCCATAATCATTTCAAGGATGCGGGCAGGGTCTTTGCCGTGCTCATTTTTGAAGATTTGCAGCAGCTTGAAATAAAGCTCCCTATCGTTGCCCACCTTTTTTGCGCCCATGTCCATGTTCAGAACAGGCAGGTTTGAAGCTTTGTCCGGCCCGCTTATCCAGCGGGCAAGCACCTGGTAAAGAGCTTCGGGCTTGACGGGCTTGGAAATATGCTCGTTCATGCCCGCGGCCAGGCTCTTTTCAATGTCTTCGGTCATGGTATGGGCTGTCATGGCCACAATGGGCAAATCCTTGCAGCAGGGGTCTGCGCGCATGGCAACAGCAGCGGCCAGGCCGTCCATCACCGGCATCTGCATGTCCATCAGCACCAGATCGTATCTTTTGCGGCGCACAGCCGCCAGGGCTTCAATGCCGTTTTGGGCAGTGTCGGCCCTTATGCCCACGCGGGAGAGCAGCTCTATGGCCAGAAACCGGTTAACCTCATTGTCTTCTGCAAGAAGGACTGTCGCCCCCTGAAGCTGTTTCTTGTACCTTTCCTCCTGCTGGATAAGGGATTCTTCTCCGCCCGTATCCTGGTAATCCGGGGTCAGAAGCCTGCGTATGGCGTGGGCCAGGGAAAGGCGGGTAACGGGCCTGCTTGTCAGGCTTTTTATGCTGCTGGCGTTTTCCGGCATTTGGACAGATGCCTTTTGCCCGTTTCGGGGGCAGGCAAGAACAATAATCGGCACATCCTTGGCCCACAAAAGGCCTTCCTGCCCGGCAAGCTCCTGGGCTGCCAGAATAATGGAATAGGCTTTTTTGCCGGCAGCCTGCTCAAAGGCTTTTTGGGCCAGGGAAGGGTCGGTAAAAAGCTCCGGCGCAAAGGAAAGGCCCCTCAAGGCATCGCTTACGGCCCTGCCGGAAGCAGGGTTGCCATCCAGCACCATTGCAGGCCTGCCCTCCCAGGCCGCATCAATCAGGATTGAGCGCTCCCCTGCCTGGGCCTTGTCCATGCGGACCGTGAAAAGAAAGCTGCTTCCACCGCCCGGCCTTTCCTGCACCCAGATCCGCCCGCCCATAAGCTCCACCAGGCCTTTGGAAATGGAAAGCCCAAGCCCGGTTCCTCCGTAGCTGCGGCTCATGGATGAGTCGGCCTGCACAAAGGGGTTAAAAAGGCTCTTGGCCTGGGCCGGGCTTATGCCTATGCCCGTGTCCCATACGGTAAAGCAAAGCTCTGTTGACAGCTCATCCTGCTCAAGCACATCCACGCTCACACCCACCTGGCCCCTGTGGGTGAACTTTATGGCGTTGCCCAGCAGATTCAGCAGAATCTGCTTCAGATGCGTGGCATCACCCATAAGGGCAAATGGGGTCTTTGGGCTGACGGCAAAAATCATTTCCAGATTTTTTTCCGAAGCCCCCAGGCGCACTATGGAGTCCACCTGGTTCAGCACCTCG
>JASEHB010000040.1 GCA_030018745.1 Desulfatibacillaceae bacterium
ATTGGAAGCTTTCTGAAGCCTGGACATAATCGCCTTGAAAGTTAAGTGCCTCTTAAAAATTTTTATGTTGGCTACCATTGGCAGCAGGACAAATCAAGGCCAATTTGCGGCCAGGGGTGCTCAATTATTTTTTGCAGCCGTAAAAAAAGACTTTCAGGCCTTATTTTCCATCAATTGCTGGAAAAAATTCTTGCATTTTTGCGGGGATTATGCCAACACGCTTAAACTGTTTATAAAAGGCAGTTGACATAGGAATGCTTTAGCGGGTCAACCTGCAAACAGCTTGAGTTAAAATTGAGCCAAAACTGGGCCAGAACTGGGCCGAAACCAACATTCAGGGCGAATTGCACCCTTTGAAAAACGCCAAAATCAGCATAGCAGGGATATAAAAGGCAAGTTCAAAAAGAGTGCTTTCCCTTAACCCTTAAGGAGCACAAAGAAAATGGCATTAACACTGGCAGACCGGCGGGACCAGCAATTTGTATTGAACGAGCAGCTTAAAATCGGCGAGCTTTGCGAGGCCGAGCTTTACTGCGACCTCAACACCAAGACCTTTGACCTGCTTCTGAACGAGGCGCGCAACCTTGCCGTGAAGGTGCTGCTGCCCACGCTAAAGGAATCCGACCAGATCGGCGCAGTTCACAAAGACGGCGCTGTCAAGGTTCCGCCCTCCTTTCACAAGGCTTACAAGCTCTTCTGCGAGGGCGAATGGCTGACGGTTTCCGATGACACCGAGGTGGGCGGCCAGGGTATGCCCTGCGTGCTGGGCGCTGCCACCCTGGAGCTTTTTGCAGGGGCCAACCTTGCATTTTCCATCTACGCCATGCTGGGGCATGGCGCAGGCAAGCTTTACGAGATTTTTGGCACGCCGGAGCAGAAAAAGCTCTTTCTGGGCAATGTTTATTCCGGCAAGTGGGGCGGCACCATGTGCCTCACCGAGCCTTCCGCAGGCTCGGATGTGGGTGCGCTCACCACCACAGCCGTAAAAAATCCCGATGGCACCTATTCCATTTCCGGCACCAAAATCTTCATCTCCGCAGGCGACCACGACATGGTGGAAAACATCATCCACCCGGTTCTTGCCCGCATTGAGGGCGACCTCCCCGGCACGGGCGGCATCTCAATTTTCATTGTGCCCAAAATATGGGTGAATGAAGACGGCAGCCTGGGAGAGCACAACGATGTGGAATGCGTGCGCATTGAGGAGAAGATGGGCATCCACGGCAGCGCCACCTGCGTTCTTAGCTTTGGCGCAAAGGGCAAGTGCCGGGGATTTCTCCTGGGCCAGGAGCGCCAGGGCATGAAAATCATGTTTCACATGATGAATGAGGAGCGCCTCAATGTCGGCGTCCAGGGCCTTGCAGGGGCCAGCGCAGCATACGCCAATGCGGTCAACTACGCCCGCGAAAGGCTCCAGAGCCGCAACATCCTCCAGTCTCGCGACCCGGCAGCCCCCCAGGTGCCCATCATCGAGCATCCTGATGTGCGCCGTATGCTTTTGCAGATGAAGGCTTTTGTGGACGGTCTGCGCTCACTCAATTATTTCGTGGGTCTTTGCATGGACAGGGCGCGCATTTCCCGCTCGGATGAGGACAAGGTCAAGTACCAGGGCCTTGTTGATCTTATGACCCCCATCTGCAAGGCCTATTCAACAGACAAGGGCTGCTTTGTGGCCCAGGAGGCCATACAGATTTACGGCGGATACGGCTACACCCAGGAATACCCGGTGGAGCAGATTTACCGCGACACCAAGATAACCACCATATATGAAGGCACCAACGGCATTCAGGCAATGGATCTGTTGGGCCGCAAGCTTGGCATGAACAAGGGCCAGGTGTTTATTGACTTTCTGGGCCAGATAAACCAGACAGTTGAGCAGGCAAAAAAGATTGACAGCCTGGCAGGCATGGCCGCCAAGGTGGAAGAGGCTGCCAACAAGCTGGGCAAGACCGCCATGGTTCTTGGCAAGGCGGCCAGAAGCGAGCAGGTTCTTGCGGCATTTGCAAATGCCTATGGTTTTATGGAATCAATGGGCGATGTGATTCTTGGCTGGATGCACCTGTGGCGGGCCGTTGTGGCCCATCCTGCCCTGGAAAAGGCCGCCAAGGGCAAAGAGATTGCCCAGGCGGTTGCTTCAAGCAAGGATGCAGCATTTTATGACGGCCAGATAAAGACAGCCCGTTTCTTCATCAACACACTGCTGCCCGTTGCCCTTGGCCGCATGGATGCGGTAATGGCCATGGAAAATGCAGCGGTTGAAATTGCGGACAGCTCTTTTGGTTCATAAACCTTAAAATAACCCAAAAACCCGCCTTGAGCCTGCAAGGCTGCCGGGCGGATCTTACTATTTGCGGAGTTGAATCATGGAACATTTGGCTTTGATGCCTCCATCGGGGGCGGCGTTTTTTGGAATACCCGTGTGGTTTCTGGCGGTGGTGATTCCGGTTGCGGCAATCTGCATCTTTGTGCGCACCCTTGCCCTGCGCTTGCAGCCTCTTATGAAGGCTGCGCCCGATGTCCGCACAGACCGGATTTTTACGCGCACCTGGTACATGCTAAAGTTTGCATTCGGCCAGTACAAGCAGCCCCGCTACTGGACAGCAGGTGTGCTTCACATCGCCATATTTGCAGGCTTTATCATCCTTTCGGCCCGCTCCATAACCCTTGTTTTTCTTGGGGTCACAGACGGCTTTTACCTGCCGGGCCTGAACCCGGAAAGCTTTACGGGCGCGGCCTATAACATACTCAAAGACATGGCCGCCACAGCGGTTCTTATTGCCTGCGCCATTGCAGCGGTGCGCAGGGGCATCTTCAAGCCGGAACGCTACAATGTTCCCCCCAAGATAGGCCACGACCACACGGGCGAGGCGGTTCTTATTCTTGGCATGATTTCGGGCCTCATGCTTGCAGACGGTTTTTTTGAAGGCAGCATTGCAGCAGCCCAGGCAGCCCAGGGCATTACCCCGCATTTCCTCATGCCCGCCACGGTTCCCTGGTTTGCCTCCAAGCTGCTTTCCGGCGTCCCGCTTGAGTCGCTCCAGACCTGGCACATCAACGCATACATGGTTCACGAGGTTATTTTCTTCACCTTTTTGAATGTTCTGCCTTTAGGCAAGCATTTTCATGTCATCACCTCCATTCCCAATGTGTGGCTGGCCAAGCTGGATAAGGGAACCATAAAGCCCGTGCGCTACGGACTGGAGCGGGAGCAGCTTGACGAGCTGGAATCTCTGGGCGTCAAGAAGGTTACGGATTTTACCTGGAAGCACATCCTTGACTTTTACAGTTGCGCCGACTGCGGCAGGTGCAGCGACCAGTGCCCGGCCAATGCTGTCAAGCGCCCGCTTTCCCCGCGCTTTATCTCCATAAAGTGCCGCGACAAGCTTTTTCGCATCTTCCCCTTAAAGGGCGAGGGCGAACCCAATGACGAGCTTATCGGCAGCGTGCTTTCCGAAGACGAAATCTGGAGTTGCACCACCTGCGGGGCCTGCGAGAACGAATGCCCCATCATGATTCAGTACATTGACAAGATTGTTGACCTGCGCCGCGGCATGGTGGATGCGGGCAATGTGCCCCAGAGCCTGCAAAAACCCCTGTCCGCCCTGGAAAAGCGCGGCAACCCCTACGGCAAAATGGAGAAGAAGCGCGCCGAATGGACCAAGGATATAAAGGATGAGGCCCCGGTGAGGGTTCTTGACATCGCCAAGGGCGATACAGCCGACACCCTTTACTTTGTGGACTCCATAACAAGCTTTGACGACCAGATATGCAGCATAGCAAAGGCTGCTGCCCGCGCCCTTTCCACAGCAGGAGAGGAAGTGGCGGTTCTTGGGCCTGCGGAAAAGGACTCCGGCCACGAGGTGAGGCGCTTTGGAGAGGAATTCCTCTTCATGGATTTGAAGGATCAGAACACAGAGGCCATTGCAAGCAGCGGGGCCAAAAAAATCATCACCACCGACCCCCATGCCTTCAACTGCCTCAAAAAGGATTACGAAAACCTGCCGCCGGTTGAGCACATCAGCACAACGCTCCTGCGGCTTGTGCGCCAGGGCAGGCTGCATCTCAACGCAGCAGACCCGGAAAAGGTTTATACCTATCACGATCCATGCTATCTTGGCCGCCACAATGATCTCTACGAAGATCCGCGCCAACTGCTGGACTCCATTCCGGGTCTCAAGAGGGTGGAGATGGCCCGCAGCCGGGATACTTCCTTCTGCTGCGGCGGCGGCGGCCTGATGCTGTTCTACGAACCGGAAGAGGAAACAAGAATGGGCAGCATCCGCGTTGACATGGCCAACAAGGCCGGAGCAAATGTCATTGTCACGGCCTGCCCCTTCTGCAAGGTGAACATGGAAGACGCCATCAAGACCAGCGGCCTTGAAGGCAAGATGATTGCAGTTGATCTGGCGGAACTTGTTGATGCCCATGTGGTCCGGCCCGAAAAAAAGGCCGAGCCGCAGGCTGCTTAAGGATTGTTTATTGTGCCGATGGCCTTGTTAAAAGGCCGTCAACATTTAATCACTTAACGGAGGTTGGTCATGGAAATACTGGTCTGTGTCAAGCGGGTGCCTGACACCGCAGAAAATGAAATTGCGGTCAAGGCTGACGGAACGGACATTGTCCGGGACGATGTGGTGTACTCGGTAAATGAGTGGGACAATTACGCGGTGGAGGAAGCAATCCAGATCCGCGACAATGTTGGCGGAACAGTGACGGTTGTTTCCGTGGGCGATGCAGAGTCAGAGGAAATCATCCGCCGGGAAATGGCAATGGGCGCAGACACTGGCGTTCTGCTTTCCGACTCTGCATTTGAAGGCTCTGACGGCCTGGGCGTTGCCACCATTTTGAAGAGCTTTGTGGACAAGGGCAAGTACGACCTTATCCTCACCGGCGCACTTGCAGATGACGGCGCAGGTCAGGTGGGCGGAATGCTGGCCGCACTGCTGGACCTTCCCTATGCAAGCGTTGTGAACAAAATTGAGGTGAAGGGCGACAAGCTGCTGGTGGGCCGTGAAATTGAAGGCGGCAACCAGGAGATGAACGAAATCAGCCTGCCCTGCGTGCTCTCCATCCAGACCGGCATCAACGAACCCCGCTATGTTGGCATAAGGGGCATCCGCAAGGTTGCTTCCCTTGAAATCCCCTGCGACGGCAAGGATGCCTGCGGCCTGGATGCAGGCATCATCGGCGCGGCTGGCGCCAAGGTGAAACGCCTTACCTACTTTGTGCCCGAGCTTGGCGAGGGCGCGGAGATGATTGAAGGCAGCACCGAGGAGCAGGTGGAAAAAGTCATCGAGATTCTCAAGGCCAAGGGAGGGATCAAATAATGGCTGCTCAAATTTTTGCGTATATCGCACACAAATCCGGAAAACTGGACGATTCGGCCCTGGAGCTTACAACCGCTGCCAAGAAAATTGATGCGGACGCCTCAATAACAGCAGTGGTTTTCGGGGATGCAGCAACAGCAGATGCAGCAGCCGCAAAGGCCGCAAACACCTACAAGGCTGTATGGAAGGTTGCAGACAGCGCCCTGGCCTATCCCAATGCAGAGCTTATCCGGCCCATGCTGGCCAAGCTGCTTCCTGAAGGCGCCATCCTGCTTCTGCCCACCGACTCCTTTGGCATGGACCTTGGCCCTGGCCTTGCCGTGAAGCGCAACGCCGCCTACATCGCCGATGCCATTGACTTTGAAGGCGCAAAGGACGGCAAGCTTGTGGCCCATCGCCAGGAATATGCAGGCCAGGTTTACGCCAAGGTGGAGGCGAATCTGTCCGGCGGCGCGGTCATCACCTGCCGCCCCGGCGCATTTGCTGCCGATGAAGCAGGCGGAGCTGGCGGAGCTGTTGAAGACAAGAGCGCGGATGCAGGCCCGGTTCCGGCTGCAAAGCGCAAGTTCATCGAAGTGGTGGAAGCTGAAGTTGGCGATGTTGACATCACCAAGAGCGATGTCCTTGTTTCCATAGGTCGCGGCATTGAGAGCCAGGACAACCTGGAAATCGCCTTTGATCTGGCCAAGGCCATCGGCGCGGATGTAAGCTGCTCCAGGCCCATTGTTGATGCCAAATGGCTGGAAAAATCCCGCCAGGTCGGCACCTCCGGCCAGACGGTCAAACCCAAGGTTTACATGGCGCTCGGCATTTCCGGCGCCTTCCAGCACCTGGGCGGCATCAAGGGCAACCCCTTCATGCTGGCAATCAACAAAAACCCCAAGGCCCCCATTTTCCAGGTTGCGGATGTGGGCGTTGTGGGCGACATTCTGGAGATCATGCCAGAGCTTACCGAAAAAGTTACCGAGATGAAGGGCTAGGCTTTTTGCCCTTTAAGCTTGCCGTTTCTTTGGCGTGAGGAGTTAAAAACATGGACTTTGGCCTGACAAAAGAGCAATTGGATTTGCAGAAGGCAGCCAGGGAATTTGCCAAGGGCGAATTTGACAAGGATTTGGCCCAGGAGCTGGATGCCAAGCACGAGTACCCGGATAAAATCTGGAAAAAGGCCGCAGAGCTTGGCTTTATCGGCCTGCATTTTCCCGAAAAATTCGGCGGCATGGACTACGGGGTCATGGAGAACATCATCGTGGCCGAGGAGTTCTGCCGGGCGGATTCCACCATCGGGGCCTGCCTTGTTCTTGCCGGGTTTGCCTCCGAGTGCGTGCTGCGCTTTGGCTCCGAGGAGCAGAAAGCCAAGTGGCTGCCCAAAGTGGCCGGGGGCAAGTGCCTTTCCTGCGGCTGTTTTACAGAGCCGGGCCGCGGCTCGGACATAACCCAAATGGAAACCACGGCAGTGCTGGAAGGCGATGAATGGGTCATCAACGGGTCCAAGATATTCATCACCAACGGCGGCAAAAGGGCCGGTTTTTATGTGGTCCTGTGCCAGACAGACCCTGCCAGTAACCCCATGTACCGGGGTATAAGCATGATTCTTGCCGAGGCTGACCGCTCTGGGATAAGCACAGCTTCCGTGGGCGAGAAAATGGGCATCCGCATGATGGACACCGCGGAAGTCACATTTGCCAATGTGCGCGTGCCAAAGGAAAACCTCATCGGCAAGGAAGGCAAAGGCTTTTACCAGGTGCTGGAGTTTTTTGACGAAAGCCGCATACTCATTGCAGCCCAGGCCCTTGGAACAGCCCAGGGCGCAATGGACAGGGCGCTCAACTATGTGAAGCAGCGGGAGCAGTTCGGCAAGAAGCTTGCCGAGTTCCAGATTACCCAGCACAAGCTTGCGGATATGGCCACAAAAATTGAGGCCGCCCGCCTGCTCACCTACAAGGCTGCCTGGAACTATGATCAGGGCCGCATTGATCCCAAGCTCACCTCAATGGCAAAGATGTTTGCAGCCCGCGCTGCTGTTGAGGTGGCGGACGAGGCTATCCAGCTTCACGGCGGTTACGGCTACATGGCAGAATACGATGTTGAGCGCTTCTACCGGGACGCCAAGATAACCGAGATTTACGAAGGTACCAAGGAAATCCAGAAAAACACCATTGCAAGCTCGCTTTTGGGCAAAATGAAGTAGGCCCGTTAAAAGGCAAAAATGTAATGGCGCAATTCACGGGCGGCCCCTTCAAAAAAAAGGGGGGGCCGTCCTTGTTTGTGCAAACCAAAAGGGCCTGGCGAGGTCTTTATGCCCGAAAACAGCATTTCAGAGCAGACCAAAACCATAGGCCGCCTTATCCGCAGGCTAATGCAGGCAGGCGAGGTTTACACCAAGACCCTGGACAAGACCTGCAAGGTAAGCGTGCCCCAGCTTGCCTGCCTTACTGTTCTGCACGAAAAAGGCCCCCTGCCGCCTTCGCGCATTGCCGCAGAAATAATGGTGCAGTCCTCCACGGTTACGGGCATAATAGACCGGCTGGAGCAAAAGGGCCTTGTGCAGCGGGTTCGCTGCTCCCCTGACCGCAGGGTTATCACAATTGAGCTTACCGAGGCAGGGGCAGACCTTGCGGGCAATGCCCCCCCGCCCATTTCCAGAACCATTGTGGAAGGACTGATGCGCCTGCCGGAAAAGGACATTGCAGATATTGTCCGGGGGCTTACAATTCTTACACATCTGCTGGACAAAACCGATTTTGCCGGGCAGGAGATTCTGGAAAACGGACAGGAAAACAGCAACAGCCCCAACTCCTGATGCAGCTTGCTGAAAGGCAGGCAGCATTTTAAGCAAAAAGCTCCGGCCAAAATAAATGGCTGCCCTTACTCCGTGTAGATGCGGGTGCTGCCCGCAAAATCCCTTGCCTGCCATCTGCCCCGGCCCAGATACTTAACCGAATGTGAATCCAGCCTCACCTTGCCCCAGCCTCCGGGCAGATCCAGCACATAGGCTGGCAGGCTCATGCCGCCAATCCTCTGGCGCAGGCCGTCCATCATCTCCAGCCCTCTTTGTATGGGTACAACAAAGTGGGCAACCCCTTTCACCCTGTCCAGATGATGCAGGTAGTAGGGCCTCACCCGCAGGGCATAAAGGTCTGCAAAAAGGGCCTCAAGGGTTTTGGCGTTGTCATTCACACCCTTTAGCAGAACACTCTGGGAGCCAAGCACCAGACCCGCATCCGCCATAAGCCCTATTGCCTTTGCTGCCTGGGGCAAAAGCTCCAAGGGGTGGTTGACATGGATATTCACAAATAGGGGCCTGTGCCGGGCAAGGATTTCAAGCAGATTTTGGCTTATCCTTTCAGGCATGGCTGCGGGTACGCGGGTGTGGATGCGCAGAGCCTTTACATGGCTGATGGCGGCAAGCTGTGCAAGCAGGTCTTTTAGGCTTTGGTCATCCATCATCAGCGGGTCCCCGCCGGAGAGAATTACCTCTCTTATTGCCGGGGTGTTTTTTATGTAGCCCAAAGCAGGCTCCAAATTTGCTGGAGCGCCCTGCCCTTCCTTTGCCCACAGGCGTTTTCGCAGGCAGAAGCGGCAGCGCACAGGGCAGCAATTTGAAGCAAGCAGCACAACCCTGTCCGGGTAGCGGTGGAGAATTGCCCCAACCGGCGAGCAGGCCTGCTCTGCAAGGGGGTCTGCCTCGCCGCACTCTGCAAGCTCTTCAACAGATGGCACAAACTGCCTGTAAACCGGGTCGTCAATTTCTTTGATAAGGTCAAGAAATCCACTGGTTATCTTTGCGGGATAGATTTCTGCAACCCTTTGCAATTCCACCGGGTCCAGCCCTCTGCCGCTGTCCGGCAGCTGGGCGGCAAGCCCGCTGAAAAATGCACTGCCGGAAAAATAGGTCTGCTTTGCCAAATCAATAGGAATCATGCCTCGTAAGCTTTTCTTTTAAGCAGCCTGTTTTTTGAACAGCATGGGTTATTCAAAGCCTTATCGCAAAGAAAAAAGGGGCCTTGCGCTTGAGCGCCAGGCCCCTGAATTTTCTGGTGCGCCCGGCAGGATTCGAACCTGCGGCTTTCAGCTCCGGAGGCTGACGCTCTATCCCCTGAGCTACGAGCGCAATCTGTTGAGGGCTTCTATACGCAAATTCGCCCTGCAAAGCAAGGCCTAATCCCTTGCAATTTCAAAGGTGGCTGATAAAAGCCCCTTTTTGATGAGGGCCTTGCGGGCCTCGCCCACAATGTACAATGACCCAGCCACAAGAATCGTATCCTTTCCTGGCCGGGCCAGAGACAGAGCCTTTTCCAGAGCTGTTTCCACGGAAGGGGCGGTTTGGGCGGAAGGCACAATTTTTTGAGCAAAGGGCAGAAGATCTCCTGCATCAACAGCCCTGTCAATGTCCGCATGGGTTATGACCGCTGCCCTTGCGCCGGACAAAAGCAGAGGCATCATGGCCTGATAAGGCTTGTCATCCAGAAAGCCTGCAACAACCACAAGCCTGCTGTTTAGCTTTTCCCGCTCAATGTGCCTGGCAAGGCAGCGCATGGCGTCCAGGTTGTGCGCGCCGTCCAGCAAAATCGGAACAGGGCCGTCAACCATTTCAAGCCTTCCCGGCCAGTTCACCCTGGCAAGTCCCCTGCGCAGGGCATCCTCGCCGATTTCTGCCTCTCCTCTTTTAGCTATAAGCTCAAGAGCAGCCAGGGCAAGGGCCGCATTGCGGGACTGGTGGACGCCCGGCAGACGGGTGGAAAGGCCCTTGAGTTGCCAGCCCATGCCCTTGTAGTCAAATGTGTTGTCTTTATGGCGGCGCACGGAAAAATCACGGCCATTAAGATAAAGGGGGGCAGACTTTTCCCTGGCAGCCGCCTCCACAGCCGCAAGGGCGCTTTTCTGGCTAACGCCTGTTACCACCGGAGCGCCCTGCTTGATGATACCAGCCTTTTCCCCGGCAATTTTGGCAATCGTGCTGCCAAGGTACAATTTATGCTCAAGGCTTATGTTGGTGATAACGCAAAGCACAGGGTTCAAGACATTTGTGGCATCCAGCCGCCCGCCCATGCCGGTTTCCACAACAGCCCAGGTCACTTGGCGCTTTGCAAAAAGATACCAGGCCATTGCGGTTGTGAACTCGAAGAATGTCGGCTGGCGCGGCACTTTGCGCACGCTTTTCACGGCATTGTAGGCGTCAAAAACCTCTTCATCAGCAACAGGAAACCCGTTTATGCAAAACCTCTCGTTGACATCAATAAGATGTGGGCTGGTGTAAACCCCAACCCCAAGACCTGCCTCCCGGAGCACAGAGGAGATGGTGGCTGCCACAGATCCCTTGCCGTTTGTGCCGGCAATGTGAATGCTCTTGAATTTGTCCTGGGGCCTGCCCACGCCTTCAAGCATGGCTGTAATGGTTTCCACCCCAAGCTTTATGCCGAACCGGCCAAGGCCAAACATTTGGGCCAGAGCCTTCTGGTAGTTTTCCGGGCTGTATTGCATGGAAGTATCCTGCTTAAAAAGCAAAAAGGTCGAAAAGACAAAACCCAACACAAGAAACCGTGTTGGGTTTTGTTATTTAAAATTC
>JASEHB010000593.1:0-319 GCA_030018745.1 Desulfatibacillaceae bacterium
TATATCAAATTCAACTTTATCGTCATAACGCCAGTCAGGTATGCTGTGGATATAGTAACTGGGGCCGCATGTCTGGCCGGTATAACAATCGTTTTGCCCAAAGCATACATTTTTAGACATTAACATTTCGCAAAACCCCGCGGCAACTCCTGTGCCCGGAGTATACGATTTTTGCGCTTTTGAAAAACCTTCCGGCAAAGGGCTTTGGGCCGCCGGGGGGAGTGATAAAAAGCCCCGGCGGCCTTCAAATGACAACCTTTAATGCAGGGTGGGCTTGAAGCCATTGCTGCCGTTGGATGTTTTGCCCGGCAGCAGGTCC
>JASEHB010000593.1:329-1995 GCA_030018745.1 Desulfatibacillaceae bacterium
CTCCCAGGTTGAGTCAGTATCGCGCCGGGTTGTCTGGCGCTGCATACAAAGGTTCACAAGCTCGTAGGCATCTAAAATGAGCGAAACCCTGCCATCCCCAAGAATGGTGGCCCCGGAAAAACCGCTGGCCTCTTGCAGGTAGTCAACAAGCGGCTTTATGACCACCTCCTCCTGGCCGATGAGAGAATCCACCACAAGGCCCACCTGCCTCATGCCCGTATTCACCACAACAACATAGACGCGATCCGGGTCCTGGGACGAGCTTCTGGCCTTGAACTCGCTTGTGAGGCGCAGCAGGGAGAGAACGCCTTCCCGAAGCTGAATCACCTCCACACCCTCAATGGTTGTTATGTCCTTTTCCATCACACGGAGGGTTTTTTCCACAACAGCAAGGGGAATGGTGTAAACACTTGCGCCCACGCGCACCAGAAGGGCCTGGATGATGGCTAAAGTAAGAGGAATCTTGATGCGCACGCGAGTGCCTGCACCAAGCTTGGAGTCCACCTCCACCGTGCCGTTTAGCTTTTCAATGTTCTTCTTCACCACATCCATGCCCACGCCACGGCCTGAAGTGGTTGTAACCCTTTCGGATGTGGAAAAGCCGGGCATCATGATTATGGAAAGGATTTCCTTTGGCCTCATCCTCTCAAGCTCTTCGGAAGTGAGCAGGCCCTTTTCAATGGCAAGCCTGCCCACCTTTGCAACATCAATACCCTTGCCGTCATCAATGATTTCCACCACAACATGGTTTGACTCGTGATAGCTCTCCAGCCGGAGGGTGCCTTCAGGGTGCTTGCCAGCCGCCTTGCGCTGGGCGGCTGTTTCCAGGCCGTGATCCACGGCATTGCGTATGATATGGATGAGGGGGTCTGCAATCTCCTCAATGACCATCTTGTCCAGCTCGGTTTCCTCGCCCCTTATTTCCAGATGAACCAGCTTGCCCGTGCCCTGGGCCAGATCCCTTACAAGGCGCGGATAGCGGTTGAAAAGCTGGGCAATGGGCAGCATACGGACCTTCATCACCCCTTCCTGAAGCTCGTTGGCCACCCGGCCCAGGGCTGTTGTGGCCTCGGAAATGCGGAATGTGAGATCCCGTGCAATTTTGAGCATTCTGGGGTCAAGGTCGGTTGATGCAAGCTCCTGCTGGAAAAGGCGCATATCATTGAAGAGCTGGCCGTAGGAGGCCCTGCTCACTACAAGCTCGCCCACCTGATTCATCAGGATGTCAATCTTGGCTGAATCCACCCGCAGGCTCTGTTTCACAACCCTATCAGCAGGCGCTGCATCAAACTGAAAGGCGCTTGCCGGAGTTTGGCCCTGGGCATCCTGGGGTTCTTCAGGCTCAACTGGTTGCGGCTTTGCTTTTGGCTGCAAAGCGGTTTTTGCCTCTGGCTCCCCTGCCTGCTTTGGCGCGGCTTGCGGTTTTGCAGGCAAAGGCTCCGGGGCAGAGGCCGGTTTTTTTGGGGCAGCCTCTTTTGGGGCATCTTGAGAAAAAGGCGCCGGAGGGGCCTCTTGGGCCGGTTTCAGAATTTTGTCGGGGGGGGCCGGGTCTGATTCTGAAACGCGGGCAAAAGGCTTTGTATCCGGCGCCTTTGTGTGAGGCTCCGCTTTTGCGGCCTTTCCGGTGACAAGAAGCTCATCCATGTCATCGGAAAAAGGATCCACA
>JASEHB010000594.1 GCA_030018745.1 Desulfatibacillaceae bacterium
CGCCGATGAGCGTGATGAGGCCGCTTTCCACATGGGGCAGAAAGCCGTCCTGCTGGGCCTTGTTGAAACGGTGGATTTCATCCACAAAGAGAAGGGTTTTTCCGCCTGCCTCCTGGGTGATTTTGGCCTTTTCCACAACTTCGCGGATTTGCTTGACCCCGGATGACACAGCCGAGAACTCCACAAAATCCGCACTTGTGGATTTTGCCAGAATGCGGGCCAGGGTGGTTTTGCCGCATCCGGGCGGCCCCCAGAAAATAAGGCTGAAGATTTTATCAGCTTCAGAAGCCCGGCGCAGGATTCCCTGCTGCCCTGCCACAGCCTCCTGGCCCAGCACCTCGTCAAGGCTTTGGGGCCTCATGCGCTGGGCCAGGGGTATCTGGCCGGGCGGTTTTTGCAAATTTGTCTGGGAAGATTTTTCCATGAAGAATCCGGGCCGAATTACCCTTCCCCTTATCTTTTCTCCCGCCTTTTATCCCGGTTTTGCCCCCGGCTTTGCTCCCGCTTTTGCTCGCGGTTGCTCCGTGGGCGGAAGTAAAGGCGGATGGGGGTTTTGGTGAGGCCTGTTTCCCTTCGGATGGCGTTTGCCAGATAGCGCTCGTAGGAAAAATGCACGGAATCGGGCGAATTGACAAAGATGACAAATGTGGGCGGCTTGGCGCTTATCTGGGTGGCGTAGTAGAATTTAAGGCGCTTGCCGTGCACCATGGGCGGCTCGTGACCCTTCAATGCAATTTCCAGTATGCGGTTTAGCGGCCCGGTGGCAATGCGGGTGGAATACTGGGCAAAAACCGCTTCCACAAGATCGAAGATTTTGGCCGTGCGCTGGCCCGTGAGGGCCGAAACCGTTATGAAAGGCGCAAAGGAAAGGAACTTGGCCTCATCCCGCACTTTCTGCTCAAAGGCCTTGGCGGTTTTTGTGTCCTTTTCCACAAGGTCCCACTTGTTGGCCGCCAGAATGCAGCCGCAGCCCCTTTCATGGGCGTAGCCCGCCACCCTTATATCCTGCTCTGTGACGCCCTTCTGTGCATCCAGCAGAACAATGGCCACATCGCAGCGCTCAAGGCTTTTCAACGAGCGCATTATGGAAAAGGTCTCCAGGCGCTTGTTTCTTGTCTTGCCCTTGCGCCTTATCCCTGCCGTATCCACAAGCACGAACTGCTTGCCGTTGACCGTGCAGATTGTATCCACACTATCGCGTGTTGTGCCCGGCTCGTCAGCCACCAGCAGGCGATCCTCCCCCAAAATCTTGTTTATGAAAGAGCTTTTGCCTGCATTGGGCCTGCCCACAACAGCCACCCTTATGAGAGGCTCCTCCTCTTTTTCTTCGGGCTTTTCGGGCAGCACGGCCAGCAGGGCGTCCAGAATATCATCCATGCCCCTGCCGTGGGCAGCGGAAAGGGCAAAGACCTCGCCTATGCCAAGCTGGGCAAAGTCGCTTGTCCAGAAATCGGTTTCCGGCCCGTCAATCTTGTTGGCAGCAAAAACAACCGGCTTGTTGGTGGGCCGGAGCAGGTCCACCATGTCCCTGTCAAAGGGCGAAAGGCCGGCCTTGGCGTCAAGGAGCATAATGACCGCATCAGCCTCATCTATGGCAGCCTTCACCTGGGCGTGAATGCTCTCCACAAAGGGGTCCGGGTCGTGGCGGGAAAATCCGCCAGTATCCACCACCGTGAAAGTGCGGCCCCTGTGCTCGCCCTGGCCGTAAAGCCTGTCGCGGGTGACACCTGGTATATTGTCCACAAGGGCCTTCTTGCTTCTTGTAATGCGGTTGAAAAGCGTGGACTTGCCCACATTGGGGCGGCCCACTATGGCCACAACGGCTGACATTTCTTTATTCCCCTGCCTAAATTCCCTTTATGGGTGGTTTTTTTGGCCTTTGACAAAACAGCCTGCCGGGTTAAAATAAAATAAGCTCCTTTTTTTGGCATTTGGCGCCTTGAAAAAGGTTTTTAGCACATCGGGCAAAAAACAAAAACCCGCGCCCTGTT